>JAPOYW010000013.1 GCA_026706425.1 Gammaproteobacteria bacterium | reverse complement strand
GATCGACGGCCTACGCCTTGTCCGCCGGCGGACCGATCCTCCATCCCCGGCTCGATGCGGTGGAGATCGTGCCCATGTTTCCGCATACGCTCACATCGCGGCCGTTGGTCGTGTACGGGGACTCGACGATCGGCGTTCGGGTTGGCGAGGGGCCGGCGACCCCGAAGGTGAGTTGCGATTCCCAGGTCGACCTGAGTCTCGAACCGAACGACGAGGTGAGGATCGTCAAACACAGGGATTCCCTGCGGCTGGCGTTTCCGCACGGCCACAGCTTCTACGAGTCCTGCCGCAGCAAGCTCGACTGGGCGACCCGGTTGCGAAGCCGGTAGTCCGGACATGATAGAGGGTATGGCTGCATGGACGCCGTGATGGGCAGGCGAATAGGCGCCCGTTGCTGGTTTGGATTCGGCATAGGCCTCGTTGTGGCCACAGTTCACGGTGGTGAGGGCCAAGGGACTGGGGCGGACTGCCCGCGCGGCGACACACCCGTCGAGGAAGTCCGGGTGGTCGGCGAGCGTGTTGTGGAAATGTCGCTGGCCGAGCGCCGAGAGATCTACCAGCAACTGGCCCAGGGCCGGCGGTTGTACTCCGACAGCCAATACAAGCGGGCGTTCCCGTTCCTGCTCAACACCGCCAAGCACGGCTTCAAGGACGCCCAGGCTCGGGTGGGGTACATTTATCTCAACGGTCTCGGGGAGGTGGCGCGGGACTCGACGGTCGCGGTTGGATGGTTCGGTGTCGCCGCGTCAGGCAATTCCTCCCCGGACATCAAGAACTACTTCGACGACATTTGGCGCCGAATCCCCGATGAACACGTACCCTACTTCCGGGAGGTGGTGGAGGAATACGAGTCAAGGTATGGCGAACACGCCACCGGCGTCACCTGCGACCTTCACCGACCCGTACGCAGTTTCGTCAAGCGCCTGTCCTGCTACTTTAAGATGGATCAGCTTCTCATGGACGAGCTGGCACCCCTCATAAAGGAGCATTCGATGTCGCCGCCATCCGCCGATTCATCGTCCCGGTCGCCGGCGAACGACGACTCCGACGTCGGCTCTGAGTTCGACATCGAATAAAGACGTTCCGGCTCGCCGGTCGAATACGCCAGCGAGCGGGTGTAGACTGGAACGTGGACTGCTTGGATTGGGGCAATGCCCGCTAGTCAAGCCGAGAGCTCGCATGTGCGTCGACCAAGGCGCGCTGCATCGATCCGATCACGGATCACGGCATTGTTGGCGTGTTTCGCCATCGCCGGGGCCGCAGTTCATGGCGATGTGACAACCGACGACGATGCGGATTCGTCCCGTTATGACACCGACATCGAGGAAGTACGGGTCACGGGCGAGCCGGTGACGGACCTTACGCTGGGAGAGCGTCGCGAGATCTACAAGCAGCTAGCCCAGGGGCGTCGGCTTTACTCGGACAGCGAGTACAAGCGCGCGTTTCCGCTCCTGCTCAACACCGCCAGGCACGGTTTCAAGGATGCACAGGCGCGGGTGGGATACATCTATCTGAATGGACTCGGTGAGGTGACGCGGGATTCGGCCACGGCGGTGGGATGGCTGGGGGTAGCCGCCTCGGGCAACTCGTCGCCCGGCATTGAGAACTACTTCAACGACATCTGGGGCCAGATCCCCGAGCAGTACGTCCCGCGCTTTCGCGAGGTGATAGAGAAATACGAGTCCAAGTACGGCGAAGACGCCACGGGCGTTACCTGCGAACTACGCCGTCCGATGGGCACTCATCTCAAACGCCTGATCTGTTTCTTCGATGAGGACTTGACCCTCGAGGAGAGGGACCTGTTCGAGGACATGCTTGGGGAGATCGTTACCGGGGACAAGTCAGTCCAGCAGCGAATGGCCACCGTATGGGAGCAGTTGGGTTTGCCGCCGGTGGACGAACCCGAATAGCGCGCCCGGTTCCCAGCGGGGTTGCCCCGGATCTTTCACGTCACGGCCGGTCGACGTCGTCCAGAACCCCCCCGTCGTCGACTTCCACGAGCAGGACGTCCTCGGCGTGATCCACGATCTGACGTGCTCCGGTGTCGCCCTCGATCCGCGTCAGCTCGTCGAACAGTCGAGCTGGAAACCCGATCGGATTCCCGCCGCGGTCCCCGCACCAGGGGCGCACGATGGCCTCGGGACGTTCCGCCATGGCGTCGACTAGGCGGCGAAGCGTTTCGGCCTGGATGAACGGCATGTCTGCCAATCCGATCAGCAAACCCTCCGGTACGGCGTCAGCCCTTGGGCGCCCCCGACCACGATTGAACGTGCGTTCAGCTGTTAGTGCCTTCACGCCAGCGGCGAGGGAACGCGACTGACCGGCGTCGGCGTCGGCCGCTTCGACGACTTCGCAACCGGCTGCGGTCACGAGTTCGGCGATCTGCGGCTCGCCGGGGCGGATCACGACGGCCACCCGGTCCAGCACCTTGCGGTAGGTCGTAAGGGTCCGCGTCAACATGGGCACGCCATCGATCCGGTGACGGCGCTTGTCGCTTCCGAACCGCCGGGCTCTGCCGGCGGCCAACACGATGGCCGCGATCCTCACGCGCCCGCAGCAATGCGCTCCACCGCGAGGCGCGCGCCGGTCGCGCGCTGCTTGCGCACCGCGGTGATTTCGGCGAGCACGGCGATGGCGATCTCAGGCGGCGTCTTGCTGCCGATCGGCAGACCGATGGGCGCGTGCAGGCGGCGGATTTCCGACTCCGAAAGATCCAGTTGCCTAAGCCGTTCGCGCCGGTTGGCGGAGGTGCGGTCCGATCCCATGGCACCGACGTAGAAGGCATCGGTCTTTAAGGCTTCCATCAGCCCCATGTCGTCGATTCTTGGGTCGTGCGTCAAAGCCACGACCGCCGAATGGCTGTCGCTGGCGTAGCGGCGAACGGCATCGTCGGGCATCTCGCGGACCGTGTTGACCCCGGCAACGCGAAAATCCTCCAGACGGTCCGGGCGGGGGTCGCAGACCACGACGTCGTAGCCGAGGGCGATCGCGATCTCGGCGACGTAGGCCGAAACCATGTTCGTGCCGATCACGAACAACCGGTCCTGGGGACCGTAGGTCTGTACGAGCACCCCGCCGTCGTGGTCGTATCGGAGAGCCGCATGATCCTCGACGTCCCGGTAGTCGAAGGTTCCGGTCTTCAGCAATACCGTCCGCTCCACGCAGGCTCGCATGGCTAGGCGATCAACCAGATGATCGAAATGAACTCGGCTTGGCGGGGTCGGCGTATGCGGTTCGACGACGATGTCCAGGTGCCCGCCACACGGAAGACCGAGTTGTTCGGCCTCCTCTTCGGTTTCGCCGTAGCGGAAGAACTGGGCTTGGTCCTGGGCGAGTTGGCCCGCCGTCAGCTTCTCCAGGAGGTCGTCCTCCACGCACCCACCGGACAGCGAGCCTTCGATCCGGCCATCGCGGTTGCAGGTGAGAAGCGACCCGACGGGCCTCGGCGACGACCCGTAGGTCGCCACGACGGTGGCGAGCCAGCAGGACTCCCCGGCGCGGAGCCAGTCCCGGGCTTGGCCGAGCACCTGTTGGTCGACGCTTTGCATCCCAAGAATTGTAGCACCGCGCCTCTGCTCGAACGCCGTGCGGGACCTCGGTGGCGGGTCAAATCGCCGTGTCGATCACCCGATTGCCGATGCCGGGTAGCTCGACGGGGACCTTGGCGATGTTCTTCGGCGGCCACAGCGGGGCGCGCGTCTCCCGGGCCCAGGCATCGTAGGCGCGCCTTAAGTCCGCAGCGACGTCGGGCTTTAAGTCGATCAGGTTGGTCTGCTCGCCGATGTCCGACGACAGGTCGAACAGGAATTCCAACTGGCCGAGCCGCACCATTTTCCACGAACATCGATGTCCGACCACCGTCGACAACCAGGTCGTGGCTGTTCACGAATCGGCCCTCTTCGCTGGCGAGGAACAGCGCGGCCGTCGCAATGTCCCAGGCGACCCCGGATTTCTTGAGCGGGTTGGCCCTCGCGAGATTGCCCTGCAGCTTGGCCATCTTGCGCTCGTTCTCCTCGTCGGGACGGGTGGTGGCCCGGGCCGCGCCGCCCCCGAAGATGGGCGTCGCGATGGCCCCGGGCGAAATGACGTTGACGCGGATCCCCTGCGGACCCAATTCGATGCCGGCGAGCTTCGAATAGTGCGTAACCGCTGCCTTGACGGCGGAATAGAGGATATTGCCCTGCAGATGGCGGATGGCGGCGATGCTCGAGTTGTTGATGATCGAGCCGCCTCCTGATGCCAGCATGTGGGGAATGGCGAAGCGCATCCCCAAGACGACACTGGTGAACAGCAGCTTGACGCCGTAGTCGATGTTCTCGCCGGTGATGTCGCCAACGTTCCCTGCCGTGGGCCCGCCGGCGTTGTTGAACAGCACGTCCAGACGCCCGAAACGTTCCCCGGCGTCGTCGATCACGCGCCGCACGTCGTCTTCCACGGTGACGTCCTGGGGTTCGTAGTGGACGTTGTCGCCGAGTCGTTCCGCCAGCGCCGAGCCCTTGGCCTCGGAACGCCCGGCGATGACGACCGTGGCACCCTCCCCAGCGAACAGTTCGGCGGTCGCCGCGCCGATGCCGCTGGTGCCGCCGGTGATGATTGCGACCTTCCCCTCTAGGCGATTCCCCATGGTTTCCGCTGTCCTCTTAGCAAACTGCACCTGAACATACGCATCCGCACACCCTGACGGGTGCATCGGGAGAACACTATAGCGCGGTGGCAATTGCCGTCGAGGCGTTGGTTTGCTAACCCCAGGTACTGCTGTTGTGGCGTAACATCGACCCGTTCTCGGTTGTCTATCCGCTCGCGATCGACCGCGATGCCGGGCGGCGGGTCTACAGGTGGGTGGCCGAAGCGTTCGAGTTGGCCGGCGATTCCGTTGGAATGGGCGAGCCTTCGCACCCCTCGCTCTGCCGCTGCCAACCATCCGGTTCACTGGAAATCGAAAGGAAACGACTCTCTGATCACTCGCTTAACGCTCGATGCCGGACAGTCTAGGCGGTTCGAGTTCGGATACCTTGGCTATCGGTTCGTGCGTGAACTCGCACCGATTTATGCGACCTACGCGATTTTGATCGTCGACTACGGCGTGTCACCGCTCGAACTTTCGATACTGCTCTCCGCCTGGTCGGCTTCCGCGATCGTGTTCGAGCTGCCTTCCGGGGCACTGGCGGATCGGCTCTCGCGACGTTGGCTGCTGATGTCCGCCTGCCTGTTCAAGTCCGCCTGCTTCTTCGTTTGGATGCTGTATCCGACTTTCTGGGGGTTCCTGTGCGGGTTCGTGCTTTGGGGGTTGGAGTCCGCCATTCGGTCTGGAGCGGAGGAGGCGCTTGTGTACGAAGCCGTCCAACGCGAGAGGACGGGCTCGCACTTCGAAAGGGTGTTCGGTCGCGGGGCCGCTGCCGGAAGTCTCGGGACCGGACTCGCGTTTCTCGCCGGTGGATACCTCGTTGACTCGGTGGGCTTCGACCTCGTCCTTGTCATCTCCGTTGTGGCTCCGTTGTTGGGGGCGCTTCTCGTCTGGACATGCCCGGACTACAGCAGTGCGCAAAAGGAGACCCCCCAGTTGAGCTTCGCGCGGACGCTGGCCAGCGGGATAGGTTCCGTACTCGGGAGCAGGGTTCTCCTCGCCGTCGTGGCGATGGCGGTTTTATTCACGCCAATCTGGGGTGGAGTCGATGAGTTTCTGGGCGTGTTTCTGCTCGAGAAAAGATCGGTCAGCATCACTTTCGTGGGAACCGTCTATGCGGCTGCAACGGGTGCCAACGCGGTCGCCGTCGTTGTCGCGCACCGCTTCGTCGGCGGCGGTTTGAAACGGGTTTCTGCGATTTATGGACTGGCCACGGTGATGTTGTTTGGTTCGGTGTTCCTTCCCGGTCCCTTCGGCGCTTTGCCGTTGGTGATCTCGCTAGGACTCAATGGACTGGCGTCCATCTTGTTGGATGGGCTCCTGCAGCGGGCGGCTGATGACGCCACGCGTGCCACGACGGCTTCGGTAAAGGGGCTGATGCAGTCGATTACGGGAATAGGGGTGCTCTTGCTCTGTGGTGCGCTTGCTGGCGCTACGGATTGGCACACCGCCGTTCTCGGAGTCTGTGTGTTGGCCGCGACCCTTTGGGTCGCGACAGGCTTCCTGCTCGCGCGGACCAGTTGGCGACAAGGCAACTAAGAAAGGACAGCTCTGAATTTGTTCGAAAGGAATCCGCCTTGGGTTTGCGCGTGAGGGCATGTCTGTTGGAGACTCTACGCGGATGGACGCGATCATCGACCTGCTGCGGGGCGAGGCGAACGCCCCGGCCGTTTCGGCCCTGTCACGACGGGGGATCACGCACGGCGAATTGCGAGCCCAGACGGCGGCCCTTGGACGCCAGTTGCGCGCCGCCGACATCGGACCCGACGACCGCGTGGCCCTCGTTTTGCCGAATGGTCCGGCGATGGCCGCAGCCTTCGTGGGCTTCGCACCGTGGTGTGCCACCGCCCCGCTCAACCCCGCCTACAAACCGGACGAGTTCGCCTTCTACCTGGAAGACTTGGACGCTCGTGGCCTGGTCGTGGCGGACGGGACGGACTCGGTCGCCGTGGAGGTCGCCAAGTCACGCGG
>JAPOYW010000620.1 GCA_026706425.1 Gammaproteobacteria bacterium | reverse complement strand
AACTCAAGGGCACGATCGCGCGTGCGTCGGGCGCAGGGCTGGCCAAGGCGTTGCCAGGTCTGATCGATGAAGTCCGCGAGCCAGTTTGCCTTCCACCCCCCGCTGGGCATTGATTCGCCATCCACCGGCGTGCGCCAGAGTTCCTTGAGAGTCCGGCAGATGGCGTCGATCTGCTCCCTGACCGACCATCCAAGGTCCGCAATGCAGGTGCCAAGCCGCTCCATCAGCAGGGCGCGATGGTCGTCGGATCGGGCGTAGAGCGTGGCCAGCCCCCGACCCCGGGACAACTCGTAGACCCGCGCCTCGCCTTCGAAGTCTCCCGGCATCCTGATCTTCAACACCGCGTCGGTGCCGTCTTGCTGCCGGACGGCGAGCACGAGACTCTCGGAACCGCCGGGCAAGGTGTTGCCGATGCTTAGATTCCAGCCATCCGTCAGCGCGCGGACCGTTTCGTCGAGGTCCCGCATCCAACGGCGACCCGCGTCGCCGACCGCCTCCGCGCGCGCTCGAGTGGCCTCCGGCAGCGCTTCCTGCAATTGACGTGTGTCCCTCATTGCGTAGGGTAAGGCGGCGGTTTGGAACCGATGGAGTAGCCATGCATGCCAAGAGACTTCTGTTCGCGTTTCGTAGCCATGAATGGTAGCGCGGTGGAGGCGGGGTCCGATTCCGGTCTGCCGCATTGGGGATACGGAAGCCACGACGGGCCGCCGGTCTGGGGCGAGTTGAGCTCGGAATACGCGCTCTGCGCTGTCGGCAGTCGTCAATCGCCCATCGACATCGTTGGCGCGACGCAAGCCGACGTGCCTCATGTCGCATTCCACTACCAGCCGATGAAGTTCGAGGTCCGGCACAACGGACACACCGTCGAGGTCGCGTCCACGAGCGAGAATTGGATCGAGGTCGGCGGCGCACGGTACGACCTCACGCAGTTTCATTTCCACACGCCCGGCGAACACACCGTCGAAGGGAGATCTTTCGGCATGGAGGTCCACCTGGTGCACCGGAACGAAGAGGGCACCCTGGCGGTGGTGGGCATATTCGTTCGACGCGGCGGTGCACACCCCGTTCTCGATGACTTGGCCGAGCAACTCCCCGAACCGGGCGAGTCGCTTGCCACTGAGAAGAAGATCGCGGTATCCGAACTGCTGCCCGAGGCGAGTCGGATCTTTCGCTACGAAGGATCCCTGACCACCCCGCCATGCTCGGAAGGTGTGCAATGGCTCGTTTTCGAGACGCCCATCGAGGTTTCCGCTGCCGCGCTCGCCGCGTTCGAGGCCATCCTCGGCAACAACAGCCGCCCCGTGCAACCGTTGAACGGTCGGCAACTGCTGATCGACAAGGACTCCCCACTGTAAACCCGACCGGCACGTCGCAAGTGGTCGATATCTCACAACCGGACGGGTCGATCTCGCTAT
Organism: Gammaproteobacteria bacterium; assembly: GCA_026706425.1. Classification (GTDB taxonomy): domain Bacteria; phylum Pseudomonadota; class Gammaproteobacteria; order Pseudomonadales; family Azotimanducaceae; genus VXYL01. The sequence continues at coordinate 5,182 of JAPOYW010000620.1, read as the reverse complement.
CGGCCAGTGCGCCATTTGACGGATGCTGTTCCGGTCGCCCGTCCGCGAGTCGTTTTCGTGGTACTTTCCAATCATGCAGCCAAGAACCCTGCCCGTCGAACCCACCGTCGTGAATGCGCCGCAACGCAAGCCGTCGGCGCCCCTTTCCGTGATCTACGCGGATGCGCTCTACCGACCCGTGCCGCCCGTCGAGTACGACGACGAGGGCTATCCGGGTCCGGACGGTAGGGTGTCCGAAAGCACGCGCCACGCCGAGGCGTCGAACTACTGCTTCGACGCGCTCCGGGTTTGGTTCAGAGACCAACCCGGCACATTGGTGGCGAACGACCTCGTCATGCTCTTCGAAGAAGGCAATCCCAAGGCGGCGCTCTCGCCCGACCTCATGGTGGTTTTCAACGCCGGCGATCCCGATCGGTCGTCGTACAAGGTTTGGGAGGAAGGCGACGCTGTGCCTGCGTTTGCCTTGGAGGTCCTGTCGAAGCGGACTTGGCGCAAGGACGTTCGGGTGAAACCTGGACTCTACGCGGCGTTGGGGATTCGCGAATTCTGGCTGTTCGAGCCGTTCGAGCCGCGCTTGGCGGGCTATCGTTTGGAAGGGCGCGAATACACGCGCATTCGACCGTCGACAGGTGGCGGCCTACCGAGCCGGGTATTGGGCTTGGACGTCATCGTGCAAAACGACCGGATCCGCTTCCGGAACGCAGCCACCGGCGAAATCCTGCCGGACCACGTTCAGTCGGATGCTATGCGCGTCGAGGCAGAAGCACGGGCCGAGTCGGCAGTGGCGCGGGCCGAATCGGCTGAGGAGCGGGCCGAATCGGCTGAGGAGCGGGCCGAATCGGCCGAGGAGCGAGCATCCCAAGCCGAGCGACGAATCGAGGAGTTGGAGAGACTCCTCGAACGTTAGCCGGTCAGGCGGCGACGACCGTCGGGTCGACCGATCCTGCAGCGCCTTCCCTGCCGACCTGACCGACGGGCTGTCGTAGAAGTTCCAGCAGTTCTTCGGTACTCAGCCTCCCTGCGGCGTCGGCGCCTTCTAGCAGGCGATCTGCAAGATCCCGCTTGCGATGGTGGATGTCGACGATCTGCTCCTCGATGGTGCCCTCGGTGACCAGCCGGTAGATGGTCACCGGCCGCGTCTGGCCGATGCGGTGGGCACGGTCGGAGGCCTGATCCTCGACGGCGGGATTCCACCAGGGATCCAGGTGGATGACATAGTCGGCGGCGGTCAGGTTGAGACCGGTGCCGCCCGCCTTCAGCGAGATCAGGAACACGTCGCCCTGGCCCGCCTGGAACGCCGCGATGCGCTCGCCGCGAGCTTTCGCCGACGTAGCGCCGTCGAGGTATTGATAGCTGATGCCCTGCTCGTTGAGGTAGTCCTCGACGAGCTTCAGGTGCATGACGAACTGCGAGAAGACCAGCACCTTGTGGCGGTTCTCGAGCAACTCGGCAAGGGTCTCGGCGAAGGTCTCGAGCTTCGAACTCCGAGGTGCGCTGGCGGGCGAATCGGTCACCAGCTTCGGGTTGCAGCAGGCGAGGCGGAGGCGCGTCAGGTGCGCGAAGAGCTGGAAGCGCTCGCCATCGCCCGCGTCCGGATCGCCTTCCCGGGCGGCCTGGAGTTGATCGAGGGCCCGCTCCCGGAGCACTTCGTAGAGGGCGGCCTCCTCGGACGACAACGTCACGTGCAACGTGATCTCGGTGCGTTCCGGGAGGTCGTCGAGCACATCGGTCTTCAAGCGCCTCAACATGAACGGCGCGATGATGCGCCGCAACCGGTTGCGCGCCTCCTCGTTGTCGTCGACTTCCACCGGTTCGCCGAAGTCGGTCCGGAACTTCTCCCTAGAGCCGAGCAGACCGGGATTCAGGAAGCTGAACAGCGAATGGAGATCCATCAGGTTGTTCTGGATGGGTGTGCCGGTCGTCACGACACGGAAGCCAGCGGGCAATCGGCGCGCCGCCCGGGCACGCTTGGTGAGTGGGTTCTTGATCGCCTGGGCCTCGTCCAGCACGACGCTATGCCAACTGATCGCCGCCAACGTTTCGACGTCGTTCTGCAGCAAGCCGTAGGTCGTGAGGTAGAGGTCGAATGCACCGGGATCGTCGAGTAGCGGTGCCCGGGAAGCAACCGAGCCGGTGTAGACCTTGACGTTCAACGTCGGCGTGAACCGACGCGACTCCTCGACCCAGTTGGCAACGACGGACGTGGGGGCGACCACCAGCGCGGGTCCTCCGGGTGCCCGGTCCAGGAGAACGGACAGGGTCTGCACCGTCTTGCCGAGTCCCATATCGTCGGCAAGGCAGGCCCCGGCACCCCAACGGCTCAAACGCGCAAGCCAGCGGTAGCCGTCGACCTGGTACGGTCGCAGTTGTGCCTGCAGGGTGCTGGGCAGTTCGGGTTCGAACGATCGGGCGGCCTCGAGGTCCGCGCGCATCTGCTGCCAACCGTCTTCACCGGCGACGTCGGCGTCCTCGAACAGGTCGTCGAGGGAGGACGCAGCGAGTGAATGCAGGCGCACCGCACCCTTGGCGGCCGGCGTCGAGAGGCTCGCGAGATCGTCGAGTTGGCGGCGGAACGCCGCGGTGAGGGCTATGAACTCGCCGCTTTCGAGTTCCAGGAAGCGCGATCGCGGGTTGGCCTCGAGGAGCGCGAAGAGGCGCTTTAGGTCGAGCACCCGCGAACCGTCCACGACCAGCTTGCCAGAGGTCTGCAACCACTGCTCGGCGGGCTTGACGGTGAGCGACAGGGACGGCGTGGAATGATGCGCCACGATCTTGAACGGCTCGCCCTTGGGCCACTTGCAGCGTGCCTCGGCGGCATCGAGCTGCTCCAGCAACTCCAGGCATTCGAGAGGTTCGGGAAGCACCAGCGGGTCGTACTCGGTTGGCCGCGTGGCCAGCTGCGGACATCGTTCGACCAGGCGGGCCAGCGCGGTGCGTTCCTTCCCGAGGTCGCGCCGCGCCTGGACGTGCTCGCCGTCGCGGCTTGCGAACACCGTCGCGCCGCCCTGGCCGGGTTCGAAGCCGATGTCCGAGTCGGCGATGGGCTCGACCAGGATTGCGACCGCGAGCCCCGCCTCGAAAGGTTCTAGGCGTACCCAGGGTTCGGCATCCGCCCGCACTTCCTTCGCACCCGCCACGGGGCCCGCGTCGCTCTGCACGCGAACCTGCGAGACGAGCGCGGATACCGCCTCCAGGAGCCGCGACTTGCCGTCTGCAGGAAACGCCAGTCCCTCCGGTGGGATGACGTCGAACAAGCGCCGGTGGTCGGTGGTGAAACGGGTGACCTCGATTCGGTTGTCGGAGGCCAGCGTGATGCCGTATTCGCCCTCCGACTCCCAGCCGTGGGGATCGACGGCAACGACGACGAGGCCGTCGGGGCTTTCGTCGATGTGGAGTTCCGGTTCCCGTCGGACGATGTCGATGGGTTCGCCCGATGCGTTGAAGACGTGGGGATGACCGGCGAGTGCGTAGAGGCCCCGAATGCCGAGTTCGTAGTCGACGCGTCCCCAGGAACGGCGGATCGTGACCGCGGCGGCGGCGGCCAGGTCCTCTTCGCGGAGGTGGGCCATGGACGGTGCCTCCTCGGCCAAGCGTTTGAGCGCGACCCGGCGTCCCTTGCTCCAGGTGCCGGTCTTGTTTCGGCGCTGCTCGCGGGGAGTGACGTCGACGTTGTCGTAGTACCGATGGACATCCCAGACGAGCCGTTTCTCCACGGGGGCCGACGTCGCGCTCTTCGCTTGGCCCTGGTTTCTGGCGTCGTAGGCCAGTTGCTCCAGTGCCTTGAGCGAGCGTTCCCACGCGAGCATGGGCGCCTCCAGCTCCGCCAGGGTCTGGATGCCGAGTTCGTCGAGCCACGGCTGTGGATCGGGTAGCCCGGCCGGATCCGCGCCGCTTAGTTCAGCGAGCCGGTGCAGGATCGACGCGCTTTCGGCGGCGATCCACCGGTAGCCGTTGGCGCTAGCTCGACTGCGGTACGCGTCCATCAGTTCGAGCCACTCGGCGCTCGCCTGGTTGTCCGAACCAAGCCAGCAGTTCCTGAAGCCATCCAGGAAGGTGAGGTAGCACGGAAACGCCGTTCGGCGGGCGTAGATGCCGTGATCCCGTTGGACGCGGGCGGCGTCCATTGCGAAGGCGACCTCCCAGTCGCGGTTGAGATAGCGGCGTTCGGCGGTGCGCAGCAGGTGCTGCAGCAAGTCGCGGGATTCGGGCGTGTCCAGGCGGACCAGCGCGATCAGGGAGAGCGCAAACGATGCATGCTCGGGGAACACGTTGCGTCGGCGGGTGCCCGCCTTCTCGGCGGCGATGGCGGCATCGATGTGCTGACGAGCAGCGGGATTGTCGCCTCGGAGCATGGCGATCATGGCACGCGTCGACGCGAGCCCGGTGTTGGCCGGCTTGGTATCGCTGACCTCGCGGGGGAGTTCCGAAAACACGGCCAAGGCCGCGTCGAATCGCCCTTGCAGGATGCGGATGTAGGCCATGTCGGCGACATGGCGTGCCGGGTCGAAACTGAAACGGTGGCAAGCGTGGATCGCGGGTTCCGGTGGGGCCCCGACGTCGACCGCGTGACGCAGGCACCCGGTAAGGGCAACGTCGATGTAGCGCTCGGGCAAGGTGGCAAGCACGTCAATCGCAAGCGGGTCCGCGAGGAAGCGCCACTCGTGCGGGGACCCTGGATCCCCTTCCAGCATCGCATCGAGATTGTCGAAGTCGCCGCGTAGCACGTAGCAGCGGAACAGGGTTTCGAAATGGTAGCGGTCGACACCGGGACTTGGCCGCGTGGCTTGGAAGGCCTCTAGGATTTGCCTGAGTCGACCTTCGCGTTGCGCCCGCACGGCCAATGGCACCGCCCAGTTTCGTGTCGCGGCGACCCCGACGTTCGGCGACGGCGGCCGAATGCCGATCCCGGCATTGATCAGTTCGTCGTTCGCCCGCCGAACCTCCGCTTGGGTCAGGTTGCGGCCGAGCAGTTCAACGCTCGCTTGCGCCAAGATTTTCGCGGTGCGGTTCACGCCGATTCCGTGGGGCGCGACGACACCGTAGGCCTGCGCGACGAGGCGCGCACCGGGTGAGAGGGCGGCGTAGGGGTCGGCGTCGAACCCGGCGTTCAGTACTTCCGTTGGTTCAGCCGCCACAATCGTCCTTGATTTTCGTTTTCACTACCGAGTGCCGTCCACGATAC
>JAPOYW010000011.1 GCA_026706425.1 Gammaproteobacteria bacterium | reverse complement strand
GGAAGGCTCTCGCCGCCGCCTCCAATGAAAACTAAATTAAGATACAGAACACTAGCGTGAAATCACCCTGCCCGGGAACCCCGGGACCAGCAAGCCGTTGTGACATACGCGTGGGCGAGCAGGCGGGGCGGGCAGCGGCCGCTCGGTGAGAGTTGCGGATTCTGCCGGCGCGGTCCATGATGGTGCGCGACGTGCGGTGCGCACGGCTGACAGGTTCGGGAGCGGAGCATGGCAGACAACGCGGGGAGCGTGGGCGCGGCCCGTTCATTCAGGCTCGGAGCCGCATCGTGCGGCGGAGCCCGCAGCGGTAGAAACCGCTTGACATTCCGCTCTGACCCGACCTGCATAATCTTGCCGAGCTCGAGCCGAGCCGAGGCGTGAACATGGCCCGACGACCCCGTCGTCGACCGGCCTCCCCGACTGAAGCGTCTCGCGGCAGCAGCTCGCCCCCTGCGGGTGACATGCATCCTGACTCGACGGTGCTGAGGGGAGGCGTCGGCACCTGCCTGTCAGGTCGTCTGGCAACCGCGCTTCTTTGGATAGCGCCGCTCGCGAACGGCGCCCCGGAGGTGTCGCGGGTGGAGACCACCGGCGTGCCCGTTGCTGCGGCCGGCGCGGCCGGTGAGTTGCAGATCCGGATGCCCAACGTCCGACACGCTGGGCTGCGGTTCCGCCCCTCGGCCCCTGATCCGGCGGCAAGCAAGGACGGTAGCGCGAGGCGCGAGCCGGAAACACAACGCCGCAAACCGGTTGCCGGCATTCGTTGATCCGGAGCCGGGTCGTGAAGTTCGTCTCGATTGTCTCTGCTGCCCTGATCCTGGCGGTACTCGTGTGGTGGGCGGTCGGGCGCGGCGGGGACGCGGAGGGTCCAGAGCGAGCGGCTGACGAGCCGGTTGCGGTTCCGGTGGAAGAGACGGACGGACGGACGTTCGACCCTCCCCCGGCAATCGCGCCGTCGGCGCCGACGCTTTGGCGGACGCTCAGCGAGCGCTCGCCGAACCTCGATCCGCCGCCGTACGAGAATGGGTGGTTGGAAGCCGGCCGGGTGCTGGTGGACGTGTCCGGCGCCGTCCGGATCGCAAATGCGTGGCGGGTTGGCGACAGGGTCTCGATGCTATTGCCCCAGCTCGGCGCATCGTACGAGGGCGGCATCGAACGGATCTACGAAGGACTGGACCACTCCCGCTCGGCCCGCGGATGGGCCACCGGCGCGGACGGTCGGGAGCGGCGTTTCGTGGTGACGGTCGGACCGACGCGCGTGTTCGCCTACATCGACACCGCCGAGGGCCCGTACGAACTCGTCGCCGACGCCCGGCTGGGCTGGCTGCTGCCGTCCTCGAGCATGCTGGCCGGGATCGACGCCGGCGAGCACAGGCACATCGTTCCCGAGGCGCGTTCCAGAAGCATCGATGCAGAGCGACAAGCCCTATGAAACTCCGACTTTGGATCCTGGCGGGTTTGGTTGTCTGTACAGCCAACGCATTCGCGGGGGAGCGTCGGGACATCGTGTTCGACTGTCCGTGCGGTGCCGAGTGGGTCGCCGGTGAAGATGGCGAGCCCGGCACGTTCACGCTGCATGGCGGAATTCGCAGTTTTCGCGCGACCGAAAGCGGCGATGTGTATATGCGGGGCGCTCAACTTGAGAAACCGCGGGACTCAAGCTGGCGCAACGGCGTCGATGACACCAGAGTGGCAGATGCTGCTGGCGTAGCGGCGAGGGCGTCCGTTGGTCCGGTAAGGGGTAACGATCGGTTTCGGGGTGTGTGGTCGATGACGATGGCCAGACCTGATCGCGATGCCGTGGTCGGTGTGGACTTGATGGAAGAGTCCGGGCAGGACTCGAGCGGATCGACCTTGTGGTTCCGGCACGAGACGCTGGCGCTTTGGGTGGTCCCGGAGAACGACCAGCATCCCGATCGGATGCGGTTCGTGGACATTCTCACGGACGTGGACGGCGATGGCGTGGGCGATGTCAACGAACGGCTCGCCGGCGCATTGCCGGAAGATCCCAACTCCATGCCGGGCGTGTCCTTCGTGGACGTGCTCTCGCTATACACGGCTGCGTTCCGGGAGCAGGAGGATGGTTACCCTGGCACACGAATGCTGCACAACCTAGTGGTCTCGAGCGCGTTCTTCGAGGATAGCGGCACCAACATCCGGCTTCGCTACGCGGGGCAGGCCGAGGTGGAGAAGGGCTTGCCGGGTTCCGTTGACGACGGTCAGGCGTTGTCCGATGTGCGCTGGAGCTTGATGGATGCCCATGGCGCGGACATGTCTGTCTTTTACAGTCCCACTGGGGGCTGGGCAACAATCGGCGCTTACAAGAGCACGTTTTGGAGGGTGGGCAGAGTGGGATCCTGGGGCGTCCCCTCAGTCACGGTTCATGAACTCGGTCACGCCATGGGGCTTGCGCACTCGTACCGCCAGGGGGTTAGTCACGGCGCGTGGCGCTGGTCGCGTGGCCACATCGTGACACCGAGGCACTACGGGGTGAGAGACGGAACCATCATGGCGTACGCCTGGTGGGTGCTGGGCGGTGTGTTCTCAGATCCGCGTGCCGACTGCGGCCACGGGGTGCCTTGCGGGGTGGATGCGGATGAACTGGACGGGGCGGACTCGGTCGAGACGCTGGACATCATGCGCTTCCAGATCGCCGCGCACCGCGCGGCGGGACCGGACTCCGATGGCGACGGAATCGTCGACGCGTCCGACGCGGCGCCTCGGGACCCTAATGACTGGTTCGACGCCGACGCCGACGGGATAGCGGACAACGCGGATCCGGACGACGACAACGACGGCACTCTCGACGTCGAAGATGCTTTTCCGCTGGACCCGGATGAGTGGTCGGATGCCGACGGAGACGGCATCGGCGACAATACAGACGACGATGTTCGGGACCTCGGTCCCTTTCGCGACCCTGCGCTACGGGAAGCCATCGAAGCTGCCCTGGGGAAGGAAGCCGGCGCACCGATCACGCGAGATGACATGGCCTCGCTCACGAGCCTATATACCCCTGGCGAGGGAATCGTCCGATTGGACGGGCTCGAACAAGCCACCGCGCTCGAAGATCTAGATCTTAGTGGCAACCAGATCCGCTCCCTGTCGCCATTGGTGGGACTATTTCGGCTGGAACGACTCTATCTTGGTTACAACCCCATATCAGACATCTCCGCGCTTCAGGGACTGGCGTCGATCAGGGTTCTCCATCTCGGCGGAACTGATGTCGAGTACGCGGATGTGCAAGGATTGCCGTACTTCAAAAGGCTACTTGATTTGGATGTGGGCGGTTTGGAAGTCGCCGACCTGTCGGCGCTGGCCGATTTGACCGAGCTGCAGGTTCTCGGCCTTTCCGGGAATAGCATAAAGGACCTGTCGGCGCTGGCCGATTTGACCGAGCTGCAGGTTCTCGACCTTTCCGGGAATAGCATAAAGGACCTGTCGGCGCTGGCCGATTTGACCGAGCTGCAGGTTCTCGACCTTTCCGGGAATAGCATAAAGGACCTGTCGGCGCTGGCCGATTTGACCGAGCTGCAGGTTCTCGACCTTTCCGGGAATAGCATAAAGGACCTGTCGCCGCTCGCTCAATTGACCTCCCTACGAGATCTCCACCTTGGTTTCAACTCCGTATCGAACATCGAACCGTTGTCGGACTTGGTCGGTCTCAGCTCTCTCAATCTAATCAACAACCGCATAGAGGATCTGTCGCCGCTGGCCGATTTGACTGAGCTGGAGTCTCTCCGCCTTTCCTGGAATAGCATAAAGGACCTGTCGCCGCTCGCTCGATTGACCTCCCTACGAGATCTCCACCTTGGTTTCAACTCCGTATCGAACATCGAACCGTTGTCGGACTTGGTCGGTCTCAGCTCTCTCAATCTAATCAACAACCGCATAGAGGATCTGTCGCCGCTCGCTCGATTGGCCTCTCTACGATGGCTCGACCTTGGTTTCAACTTCGTATCGAACATCGAACCGTTGTCGGACTTGGTCGGTCTCAGCTCTCTCGGTTTGAGCGGCAACTCCATCGAAGACCTGTCGCCGCTCGCTCAATTGACCTCCCTACGAGATCTCGACCTTGGTTCCAACTCCGTATCGAACATCGAACCGTTGTCGGACTTGGTCGGTCTCAGCTCTCTCAATCTAATCAACAACCGCATAGAGGATCTGTCGCCGCTCGCTCGATTGACCTCGTTACGACAGCTGTACCTTAGGTTTAACTCCGTATCGGACATCGGACCCCTGGTCAGCACATTCGGCGGATCGCAGTCTAGATACGCTTTAGTTAACCTTGACCGCAATCCACTGGATGAGAGATCTTTGGCGGAACATGTTCCGACGCTCCGCTCCTGGGGGATTGAAGTTTGGTTCGATTCGCCCCCCGCAAGCGAAACGCTAACGCCGGTTCCCGATCCCACACTGCAATCACTGATGGCAGAACTATTGGTTACGGCGAGACAGGGTGGATTCGTCGACGACCCTGTGCACCGATGGATCATCCCATCGTGGGCGCAGGAGCTTCGCGTGGGCGGCGTCGGCATCGCGAGTCTCGACGGATTGGAGAAGGCACAAACATTGGAGCGCCTCTTCGCTTCAGCGAACGACATAGCCGATCTTTCGCCGCTCGCCGAACTGCCCCGGCTAAACGGGCTGGACCTGCGGGACAACCGGATTGGCGACATCTCGCCGCTGGTCGCCAACAAGGAACTAGGCGCGGGCGACTGGATCGCACTGGACGGCAATCCCCTGAGCGAGGAGTCGCTCAACGAGCACATCCCCACGCTGCTCGCGCGCGGCGTGGATGTGGGCGTGGGGGAGATCAGGCTGACCCTGCTTGTGGCGGGCGAGCGGCTGCGCTTCGAGACCTCGGGCTATTTCGAGGCGATCCTCGGGGATGGCGTCACCGTGTCGGCCTCGGTCAACGACGCTGGCCTCGTCGAATTCGAGATGGACGACAGCGCCCTGATCGTCACTCCCGGGAACAGGGCTGCGCAGGTGACAGTGACGGCAACCGGCGAGAACGACGCGGGCGAGACGCACGCGCTGACCTTTGCCGTTACGGTGCGGGGGCCGTGGCGCGTGCCTCTGGTACCGAACGGCATGGACGCAATCCGGGAGGGATTCGTGAGAGTGGTCAACCATGGCGCGGAGGCCGAAGCGCGCATCTCCGCCACGGACGACACGGGCGTCCGCCAGAACGGGCTGAGGCTCGCCGTCGGTCGCGGCGAAGCGGTGCATTTCAACTCGTCCGATCTGGAGTCCGGCAACGCCGACAAGGGCCTGACCGGCGCCAGCGGCCGGGGTGCGGGTGACTGGCGGCTGGAGGTCGAGAGCACGGCGGATCTGTCGGTGGCGTCATACATCCGTACGGCGGACGGCTTCCTGACGCCCATGCGGAACGTCGCGCCGGCGGAACCGGGCGTGTGGGACGTGCCGATCTTCAATCCGGCGAGCAACGTGGATCAGGTCAGTTCGCTGCGCATCGCCAACCTCAGCGGCGAACGCGCCGAGGTTGTCATCACCGGCGTCGACGACTCGGGTCGGTCGCCGGGAAGCGCCGTGCGGATGGGGATACCGGGCGGGACCACCCGGACGCTGACGGCGCCGGAACTCGAAGACGGTCCCGGCGATGGGCGCGGCAGGCTCGGAGACGGAGACGGCAAGTGGCGGCTGCGCGTCGAGTCGGGGGACGCGCTCGCCGTGACCAACCTGCTCAGAAGCCCCGAGGGGCATCTCACGGACCTGTCCACGATCCCCCTTGCGCTGCTCGGCGAAGGCGGCGTCCACACGGTTCCGCTGTTTCCGTCGGCTTCCGACGACAGCGGCCGGCAGGGGTTCGTGCGCGTCGTCAACCGGACTTCGACCGACGGCGAAGTCGAGATTGCGGCATTCGACGATGCCGGACGCGCATACGAGCCTCTGAAGCTGGTTGTCGAGGCAGGCAGGACGGTCCACTTCAACTCCGACGATCTCGAACTGGGCAACGAGGGCAAGGGACTTTCCGGCAGCACCGGCTCGGGAAGCGGCGGTTGGCGGTTGGAGATGCGCAGCGAACTCGACATCCAGGTCCTCGCCTACGTCCGCACGCCCGGAGGTTTCCTGACGGCGATGCACGACGTGGTGCCCAGGAAGGGCCGGCGTTATGAGGTGGGCACCTTCAACCCCGCCAGCAACGCGGATCAGGTGAGCAGCCTGCGGATCGTCAACCCGGGGTCGCGCCCCGCCCACGTGTCGATTGCGGGCATCGACGACGGCGGAAGAGCGGGCAGAGACGTCGTGCGGCTGTCCGTCGCCGCCGGCGCAGCGCGCACGCTCGTTTCGGCGGAACTCGAACGCGGCGGATGGGAACGGCGCGGGCAGCTGGGCAACGGAGAAGGCAAGTGGCGGCTGCAGGTCGATTGCGAGCAGCCGATCCTGCTGATGAATCTGCTCGACAGCCCAACCGGGCACATGACGAACCTGTCGGTGGGTGCGCCCGGCACCTGAGCGCGCCACGCGCCACGTCACTACCGAGCGGAGTTCAGGAGGGTACTGCGGGCCAAGAACGGTTCGGTCGCCCGGTCGCCCGGCGGGCGAGTCCGGTAGTGACGGGGCGCTAAGTCGGTCTGGAGCGCAGCGGCGGCGAGGCTGCT
>JAPOYW010000513.1 GCA_026706425.1 Gammaproteobacteria bacterium | reverse complement strand
CGAAATGCGATTCGAAGTTTCGGTCCTCCACGGCCTTCAGCGCCTCGATCAGCAACGGCGGCGTCTCCTGCGGCGCGACGACCAGTCGGTCCTCGCCGTGCGATGCGAAGAAGCTGCCGATGACCGGGGGCTCCAAGCGGGCGTAGCGCAGTGGTCCGTAGGCACCGGAGACGCCTTCGATCCGGCCTGCCGCGAACCGCACCTCGACGGGTAGGGCAGGCCGTTCGCCGTCGGCGAAACGGAAGGGTCGAAGAGTCGCGCGGACGCGGTCGCCAGACACCAGGTACCGGCCCATGCCGAGCTCGCCCCGGTTGCGGGCTTCGCGGTAGCCGAGGCGGCGCAGTTCACGAACCAGCTCGTTCGGACTCATAGCAAGGCCGGCATAGATCGCCAGGGGTGCCGCGTATACCCGTGCCGGCAAGGACCAACGGCGCCCCTCGAAGCGGTGCGTGATTTCCCGGTCGAGCACGAAAAGGTAGGCGGCGACGCCAATTGCCGAGAGAGTGAAAACGAGAACAAGCCACTTTGAAGCGGTGAGCACCCAGGAGCGCCGGGCGCGCCGTCGGCGGGTCCTGCGGCTTCGTCGGCGACCCGGCGCGACTGAAGGGTTTCGGCGTGACACCACCTATGCCGCGTCGACTCTCGAGGGCTTAAGCAAGTATTGTCGAGAGGGCGACAGCCACGCCATTCGGACGCGATAGGGTCGCCCCTACGAACCGCTCCGCTTTGCCAGGAGTTCCCGAACGAGATCGTCGGTCACGGCGAGCGCATGTTTTCGACCGAGGTCCATGTTGATGATGTACTTGTCGTCCACCACCAGGGCGGGGACGCCGGTCACCCCCAGCGAGAGGAATCGACGTTCACCGGCCTCGACCTCGCGCGCGGTGCGCGTTGATGTCAGGGTCCGCAGGAATGCGTCTCGGTCCACGCCGAACCCGTCGACGAACTGCGCCAGCGAGTTGGGCGTCGCGAATCGTCGGTTGCGATCCTGGAGAGCACGGAACAGCCGGCGATGATTGGCATCGAATGCGTTGTGCCGCAGCAAAGCGCGGTGGGCCTTCGCCAGCAGTCGATTCGACGGCGAGTAGGCGACGTGTATGCGCGCGAAAGCCGCGCCGTCATGCAACTTGGATTGCCAGCCGTCGACAAGGTCGTCGAAGCTCCGGCAATGGGGGCATTCGTACGAAAAGAAATAGACCACCTCGACTTCGCCGTTACCGTCGGGCTTGTCGAGAGCAATATAGGGTTCGCCGCTCGCTGCGCCGCCGAATCCTAGGCTGTAGTAGAGACCGACGCCGACGACGATCAGGATCAGCGCAGCCACTGCGGCAAGTATGCCGGTGCGGATCGTGGAGATGTTGTCCTTGCGCCTTGCCACTTCTCTGTCGAAAACACGCCTGCCGAAAACAAGAACAGCCGTAGTCTATAACGCCAAGAGCTTGCTCGCCCGGTAAGGCGGAGCTTGCTCCCGCAAGTTCCGCTTGCGGAACTTGATGGCACCAAAGCGGCAGGTGAGATATGCGGGCCGGGTTGCGCCGGCCGTTGCTCTGGAGACGATCATGAGGGAGCATGGGGCCGTGTGGCGCGTCGGTCGGCGGCGATCAGCTCGTTCAGGGCGTCCTACGTCCTGATAGCAGCGGTGGTTGCGAACGCGGTGGTTGCTATCGACGACGCACGCGAATTTCGGGACGGGGTACGAGCGTTCGTCGAGGGCGAGGGGCAGGACGGGCATAACGCGCGTCGGCGAGACCGGTTCGAGTAGCTGCGGGTGGAGGACGGACATGGCAGCGCTACTTGCGTTTGAACAGATTCTTGGTGAGCGGAATGTGCCGTTGAGAGAGTCGCGTCTGCTGCGCCACGACGGGCGGGGTAGGGATGAATGGCGACGTGGCAAGGCGGCCTTCGGGCACTTCGCGAGTTACCAAAGCCGGCGGCCCTACAACCGGTGCCGTTACGCCTTCCAGTTCATTCCGGATAGACCACTTGAGGACGGGCGTCAGACGGGGTTGCTCGTCGGCGCGACGGAGATCTTGGACAGGTGGGAGTACGACGGGGTGCGGTGCGCGAGGATGTCCACGGATGAGGCACTACGTGCCACGCCGTACCGGCCGGAGCTTGGCGAAGAGGCCTACGATCTGGTGTGGCTCGACAGCTTCGAGGATCTGGCGGAGCGTCTGGTGATCGAGTGGGGGAACCCCCGTGCGTGGTCGCAGTGGGCGAATCAGCCCAAGGAGGTGGTGGAGTTCCGCCGATGCGCGGAAGAGCCACCGTTCCCTGGATTCGGCAAGATGGTGACGAGTTTCGAGGACATTCCCATGCTCTGGCGTTCCTGGCGGGAGGCGCTGGGGTCCGTGGGAGGCGTCTATCTGCTAGTTGACCCGGAGGAGGGCGACCAGTATGTCGGATCTGCGTACGGCGAAGGAGGATTCATGGGGCGCTTCGATGAGTACGCGGCCAACGGGCACGGAGGCAACAAGCTGTTGAGGTCGCGCGGTCGGGCGAACTATTCCGTGTCCATTCTCGAGGTAGCGTCGTCGGAGATGTCGGTGAGCGACATCATCGGAAGGGAGTCGGTGTGGAAGAGGAAGCTGGGCTCTCGCGCTCACGGACTGAACGCGAATTGAAGGGCTTCTCCGATGGCGTAGCGGGTCAGCTTTCGAGCGGTTAGGACGGTCGTGAGTTCTGCGCTGCGGCGGACATCGACGTTCGGTACGACAACATGCTACCTGCCGACAGGCGTTGCGACCGCGCCTGCGGCGATTGCATCGGGCTGCGCCCCGTCACTACGGCTGGCCGTCGGACGAGCCGCAAACGGATCGCGGAGCATGCCGCCCGATGCGGGAATCCGGTAGTGACGGGGCGCAGTGGCAGTCCGGAAGCGCAGTCGCAGCGAGGGTTTGCGGCGCATGCTGCTAAACGAATTGTCGGGCCGGTTGCGTGACGCTGATTTCGGGCCGTGCTACGTTGCGCCGCAGTTCGATGTCGCCATAGGCGACGTTGTCGGCCTCCGGGCCGACGTTGTGGGGTGCCTATCGGGCACCGCCGGCAATCGCCGTCGATGCCGTTTCGGACGCGGCAAGGCGGACTGGGGTGATGCACCAGGAGGCCGGCAGGACACGCGAAGCGCGTGTGGAGGCATGGCAGGCGGGCAGCGCGTTCGACGCAGCTGCCGAAGCGGAGGACGAACCTCCGGTCTAGCAAAGCGAACCATGCCGCGGCGGGGAGTCTCAGTCGGACATGAAGGTCCCGGGTAGGATCCAAGGATGCCGACGCGGACACGACGCCGAAGAAGGCAGGAGCCGGGTTGCCGCGAGTGATCGCGGGGCCGGGCGCGGCCGCCGCAACAATGCGGCACCGGAAAAAGCATCGGACGTAGCTCATGCAAATGCGGGTTCGGGATTGTGATGGTTCCGGATCGTCCAGTACCACTAAGCTCGTTTGATCGGACGGGGTCATCTCGGGGGACGCATCCGCTTCCGATTGTCCGGCCGACGGGGCAGACACCACGCGCCCCGTCCTGGAACCTCCCGCGAAACGCCCCACCGTACATTGTCCCGACAGGCCTAGCGGCGTTTAGCAGCACGCTGACAACGCCGTCGTTGACCGCTCCCGCAGGCCGGTCGGAGACTGACGGAACGACCTGAACGGGGACTTCAAAACAGCTCGAAGGCGCCGCTGCGCGAGGGATCGCGGACCACGCGGCGCGACCCGTCGTACGCGCTGCGCCGGATCGGCGACTTCCTGCACGCGAACTTCCGCAGCCTGCGCGCCCGCAACCTGAAGGCGAAGCAAGTCGAGGCGGTCGTGGCGGCCTGGTTCGAAAGGAATCTGGCGCCGGGCACGATGGCGAACCTGATGGCGCACCTGCGCAGGGCGGCGGACAAGCTCGGGAAAGCCGACATCGTGAAGGCCAACGCGTTCTACGGCATCGTGAAGGGACAGGCCGCGGACAACGTGGACAGGAGCTGCCCGCTCGATCCGGAGCGGCTGGCTCTTGTCCGCGACATGCACGTCCGGATGTCGCCGCGCCTGCAGGACGCGTTCGGGCTGCGACGCGAGGAGGCGATGAAGTTCCAGCCGCGCTACGCGGACCGCGGCGACCGTATCGTGCTGAAGGCGTCGTGGTGCAAGGGCGGCCGAACCAGGTGGATTCCTGTGCTCGGGGACGGCCAGCGCCGGCTGCTCGATGACGCACGGCGGCTGGCGGGGAGCGGCTCGCTGATCCCCGCGAACCGCAGCTACAAGCGGCAGAAGAACGTCTACGAGGGCGAGACGCGCCGCGCGGGCATGCGTCGCATGCACGGGCTGCGCCACGGCTACGCGATACGCCGCTACGAGGACCTGACTGGGTGGAAGGCGCCGGTGGCGGGCGGTCCTTCTCAAAGCGAACTGGCCGACGACGACGCGAAGACGGACGAGCGGGCGCGGCGCAAGATCTCGGCCGAACTGGGCCATTCGAGGCTCCAAGTGGTGGCTCGTTACATTGGCGCGTAGGTCACGACCGCCCGAGGTCCGCTACCCCTGACCTTGCTCGAAGCCGCCGGACGGCTCACACAGCATTGGGCGACTACCTTGGCCAACCCGTTAGGGCCTCCCACGACGGACAGTCCGCGCTCTGGTTGCAATGCCACGCGGTCGCGACCAACATGGGTCACCATGGCACGCATGATCTTCTGCAACATCGCGTACATGGTGTTCTATCGTGGACAGTCCGAGACGGACGCTGCCGTCGGCGGGGGCAGCAACCCAGAGAAAGAGGAGGAGCACAATTTCGACCCGCTCGGCGACCACATGTACGGGTACGTGCCCGCCGTCGCCAGGACCATAGACGTCGCCAGGATCGGCCCGGTCAATGGCGATGTTCCTTGCGTGCGCAAGAGCGATCGGGATGTCGTCCCCTGCTGCGACGCGCGGGCGGGCGGCGTCGACGTGGTGTGGACCGCCACCTCCCCAGAACGCGACCGCGTCGTCGTCGGGTGGTACCGCAATGCGACGGTCTTCCCGATCCTTGAGATCCACCACGTCGACCGCTTGGCCGACGGCGGCCCCGATGTTCCCGCCAACGCGGTGGCACTGTGCCCAAATTGCCACCGGGAGGCCCATTACGGCGACCGTGCGGACGCGATCCGCCAAGAGCTGCTGGACCAAGTGGCGAGCCGCCGGAACTGAGCCCGTACCTGACGTCAGCTAGCGACGTTGTAAACCCTTAGGTTGTGGTCCGAGAAGCGCTGGTTCACTACGCCAACAACGGTCGCCTCGAACGCGCCGCCAACCTTGCCCATGAAGGACGGTGGCTTTTCGTCGAAGTAGCTTCGCCTTATCTCGAAGGACTCTCCCTGCGCCAGTCCATACAGTTCTGCATGCTGGTTGCGGAAATGGCGGTCCATCTCCTTCATTGCGACATACACGAAATAGCACACGGCATCGTCACTAAGGAGTTGCAGCCGACGCAAGTCCTCGAATACAGCCCCTGCTCGTTGCGTCTCGTTCAGGGTCGTGCCGCGGCTTGCGTCGTACTTGAACTCGATCGCAACGGTCTCCCCGTGGAAGTCCGGCATCCAGGTGTCGACCCTCTTCCCGCCGCGAAGCACGGGATGGGGAAACTCTTGGATCACCTCATGTGGCTTCACCTTGTTGTGCAGCATGGCGGCAAACAACGTGTACCGAACCGAATCTTCCGTAGTCCGGACGTCGTGACGGACGCGGGTCTCCAGCAACGCGGCGAAGTCGCTGAATAACGTGTTCACCGCGTCATTGAACATGACTTCCCTTCCCGGAGGTGCCGACCCCGCACCACCCTAGCACATCGGACTGATCGACATGCATCGGCCGGATGCGAGGAATTCCTTACCCATCGCGATCGCCTGCGCCCAACCATGCCGACCGGCTTGCCTCCGCCCCGTGTCCCGATCCGACGACCGGCCGCCACCGAGGCCACGCCGCCGGATGCTCGAAAACGGCCGCATCCGAGCCCGATCGGAGGAGATCCCACGCTGAATCGCGCCCAGCAGTTCCCCTCGTTCAATGAGATCCGGGCTAACGTAGGAACGAGGCCGCTCTGCGCGTCGTCCGTGGCTAGCTCTTCTCGGCGAACCTCGCTGCCGCATGATGGGGATCGACTACGCTGACCATCCATGCGCTGCCATCAGACAACGGCAAACAAAGTACCGACGACTTGTCTGTCAATGCCACCCGCGCCTTCGTTCCGTCTCGTAGCTTCACATGCCCATCCAGAAACCCCGGCAAGCCAATCCCGTTCGTCCGAATCGTCGGTATCTGATCAGTGTTCACCATCAAGTCCAGCGCCCGCACGCCGTCTTCCACTACTTGCCCTCGATCGACGGTGTGACCATATAGCGGCACGTCCAATACGACGGCGTCCCCTTCTACCTGCAGGGACGCCCTGGCAAACAGGTAGAGGTACACCACAAGGACCGCCGCGAGGAGGCCCACGCCGGCTCCCGCAACTTTGGTCGTCGCCGACGCGAATTCTCCCAAAGCCAGCCAGCCTCCCAAGCCCAACAGGAAGACGACCAGACCGCCGAACACGACTACGGCCTTCGTTTCCGCGAAGACTATGTCAGCAACGATGATGGGCATCGTCCCCTGCGGTTCCCTCTGAGCGACCCTGGCCT
>JAPOYW010000055.1 GCA_026706425.1 Gammaproteobacteria bacterium | reverse complement strand
CACCCCCCACCCCTCCCTTCCGACCTGTCCCTCCCCCCCACCCCCGCATACCCAGCCTTCAGGACGTCTTCATATCCTTTACTTCCGCCCACCCGCGCAGCGCGCCGGGATTGGCCGATTCGCGCATACCGCTCCGGCGAGTGCCCGGAAGACGGGTTTCTCGCCGATCTGTCGGTCGAGGAGTGCCTTGCCGTCGTTACCGACGTGACCGAGACCTGCTGGGCGGTCGCCGACAAAGAGGTCCGGGACATTCCTAGGCGCGATTGGCCTCTGAAGATCGTCCGGAACCACGGGGAGAGGTGAATCCCGATTTCACTGATCTGATCGATGTTCTGCTCGAACACGATGTCCGGTTCCTGGTGGTTGGTGGGATTGCGCTCGCGGCACACGGGATGCCGAGAGCGACGGGAGACCTGGATGTGTGGGTCTTGCCGAGTCCCGAGAACGCTGATCGGGTGTACGCCGCGCGCACCGCTTTCGGCGCGCCGCTGGACGATCTCGATGTTGCCGCCGAGGATTTCGGAACGACCGGGCTCACGGTCCAGTTCGGTGTTCCACCCCGACGAATCGACGTCCTAACCGCTGTCTCGGGGTTGGAGTTCGGGGCGGCGTGGGAACGCCGCCTTCAAACGCATGTCTTTGGACGGGAGGTCGCGTTTCTGTCCCTCGACGACATGCTCCACAACAAGCAGATTCTTGGTCGTGACAAGGACATAGGTGACGTGCGGACGATTCGCCGGGAGTTGGCCCGCCGGCGCGACGAGCCGCGCTGACGCGTAGCACGCAGCCGCTTGCGCGTGCCCGGTTGAAGCCTATTCTGTAGATAGCAATGCACCGAATAGGCTCAGACGGGAGGGGCCGATAAAGCGGTTAGTAGTCGCCGCGAGTAACGTCCTGAAGTTCATTGGGTTTTCCCGTGTGTCGATTGGTCTAGCCACGGCGGGGTGTTCACACGGACGTCGGACTCTTCGGTCGGGCACAATCCCGCAGTTCGTCCTTCGACGATCGCGGGCGTATCCATCGCCAACGACTCCCAATCCACAAGGGTGTTCGTCGGCGCGTCGTCCCTCCAGTGCTCGGCGACCAGGGCGTCGACGCGTTTGGCGCCGTCCGGAGTCAGCCGCCCAAGCAAGGTGCCGATCAGCCCAGCGAAAGCCGCGTACTCGGTCCGTATGGCATCGCTCATCAACCGACCGCGCCGGACGACGTCGTCGTCGGCAACGTCGCACAGTTGTTGGGCGATTGGAGCAGACGCTTCGCGGGCGGATGTCGCCCACGGGATCGCGACGACAACGTGGAGCAACTCGCGGTCGGCGGGATGAAAGCTGTCCGCCAAATCCCGGTCGTAGGGGAAATTGTCCGTCAATGAGAACCACGCGAGTATCGGCGTCGGCAACGGCTCGTCAAAGGTGAACGCAGCCACGCGCTGTTCGACGTAGGCGCGGTCCAGGCCATAGAGCATGTCGTCGGGAGAGTCCTTGGCAGGGGGCGGCTTCTGCGCCGATGAAGGGCATGCCAGAAGTGCAGCGATCAATAGCGTATAGAGGGACCGTCGCCCGTTGATTGGGGTGGGTCGCGTTCGGTAGTCCATCTGGTCTCCTTAGTCTCTCAAGAGCCACATCTGAGGAAGTTTGCGTTGTCAGGTCAACCTGCTTCAATTTGGTGCCTGGAGGTCTCGCACGGATGCTCCTCTAATGTATTGAGTAACGGCTGACTCGCTTAGGTCCCTACGCCAACCTTCGGACGTCAACCCCAGACTGCGGCAGAGTAGGAAACGCAGCCCGAGACGTAGGGGAGGCCGGGCACCCGGTCGGCGACGAGCAGATCGGGTCCATCAAGGTCCACGACCTGGGCCCGTCCGGCCAGCAGCAGCGCAGGTGCCATCGACAACGAGGTGGCGACCATGCAGCCGACCATGATGGCAAGGTCGAGTTCGCGTGCTTCGTCCACAAGTGTCAGCGCCCGCGTCAAACCTCCCGTCTTGTCGAGCTTGATGTTGACGACTTGGTACCTCGCCGCCAGCGCAAACACGTTCGAACCGTCGCGGATGCTCTCGTCGGCACCGAGGGGAACCGGCGACTGAAACCCAGCCAGTTCCTGGTCTTCACCCTCTGGCAACGGCTGTTCTATCAGTTCCACGCCGAGTGCGGCCGCTACGGGCGCAAACTCGGCGAGTGCTGCCAAGCTCCAGCCCTCGTTGGCATCGACGATCAGCCGCGCGCCGGGAGCGTTGGCGCGCACCACACGGAGTCTTTCGACGTCTGCGGCCACGTCCTCAGACCCGAGTTTGACCTTGAGCAGCGGACGCCAATGCTCGACCGTCGCCTGGTGTCCCATGGCGGACGGCGGATCCAATGACAGGGTGAATGCCGTGGGGATGTCGACGGGTTTCGGGACGCCGGCCAATTGCCAGGCCGGCTGTCCGCAGCGCTTCGCTTCGAGATCCCACAGTGCGCAGTCGATGGCGTTGCGCGCGGGCCCCGCAGGCAGGGCATCGAGTAGCTCGCGTCTGTCGAAAGGCCCTCGGAAATCGCTGATCGTCGCCGCGACGTCTGCGGGTTCGTCACCGTAGCGAGGGTAGGGCACGCATTCGCCGCGGCCTTCGACGTTGCCGTCGGTAATTGTGGCTACGACGACGTGAGCGGTTTGCTTGGTGCCCCGGGCGGTGGTGAACGGCCGTGCGATGGGCCAGAACTCGATGGCGGCCGTGATTCTCACGACAGCATCTCGTCGACGATCGCCTCGACACCGTGCCGAACCGGATCGCAGACGGGTACGCCGAACCGACGGCGTGCCTGCCCCATGATTCGCCTCGCGCGACCGGCATCGACTTCCGACGTGTTCAGGGCAATACCGACGCACCGTACGGCTGGATTCGTCAATCGGCCGAGCGCAATCGTCTCCTCGATGACGGCGTCGATTCCTGGCATCGGCGCGTCGACGTTGCGCATGGTCGTTCGCGTCGGTTCGTGGCAGACCACGAAGGCGTCGGGCTGGGTGCCGTGCAAGAGGGCGAGGCTCACGCCGGCGAAGGAAGGGTGGAACAGGGAACCTTGACCTTCGACGACGTCCCAGTGGTCGGGATCGTTGTCGGGCGAGAGCGTCTCTGCCGCGCCGGCGGCGAAGTCCGCAACCACCGCATCGATTGGAATGCCGGATCCCACGATGAGGATGCCGGTCTGCCCCGTAGCGCGGAAGTCGGCGGCGACGTTGCGGACGGTCAGTTCACGCTCGATGGCGAGTGCTGCGTACTTCTTGCCCACCGAGCAATCAGTCCCGACGGTCAGCAGGCGTTTGCCGGTGCGCTTGCGTCCCGACGCGACGGGGAACGGTCCGATGGGGCGCCGGGCCTCGAGCAGTCGCCGACCTGACCGGCGAACGGCTTCGAAGATCGCCGGGATGCTGTCCAGTGCCGTATGCAGCCCGCTGGCGACATCCAGGCCGGCCGCCAATGCGTCGACGATGATGCCCTGCCATTGCTCGGGAAGCACGCCGCCGGGGTTGACTACGCCGATGAGGAAGGTCCGGGCGCCGGCTTCGACGGCTTGTTGGATCGACATGTCGGTGACGCCCAGGTCCGCGCGGCAACCGGGCAGGCGGAGTTGCCCCACGACTGCTTCGGGCCGCCAGTCGACCACGCCTTGGCCGGTCTTTGCTGCCAGCGTGTCGTTGGCGTCGCCGACGAAGACTAGATAAGGCGCTTCGAGATTCAAAATTGGGTGCTCCCGCAGATGGCACGATAGAGGACACGGTAAGATTCCAGCGTGTCAAGTATGCAAAATGTTCGATGCAATCGTACAATTTGACCAATGTGGATTGACCGAGAGATAGAAGAGCTGGTTAGGCAGCGTGCCGAGACCCGCCCGGTGGTGGTGTTGACGGGTGCCCGGCAGACCGGCAAGACGAGCCTGATGCGCCGCCTCTTCCCTGACCATGGTTTCGTCAGCCTCGACCTGCCGAGCGAGGCGGAACAGGCGGAGTTGGACCCGGGGTCATTCCTTGCTCGGCACTCGCCACCCGTGGTTATCGACGAAGTTCAGTACGCACCCGGGCTGTTCCGCCATCTCAAGACCGTGGTCGACGCCGATCGCCGCAATGGCGCATTCCTGCTGACCGGCTCCCAGCCGCTACGGTTGATGCGATCGGTCTCGGACTCGCTCGCTGGCCGCGCCGACATCCTGGAGTTGGAGCCGCTGGCGTACTCCGAAGCGAAGGCGGCCCACCCGGACCTCACGGTGGAAGAGTTTCTGGTCCGGGGCGGCTTTCCCGAACTCTACGCTGACCGAGAGATCGACGCGCGTGGATTCCTGCAGTCCTACGTTGCGACCTATCTGGAGCGGGATCTTCGCCAGCTTCTGCAGGTTTCGAGCCTGCGCGACTACGAACGTTTCCTGCGCGCCTCGGCACTGCGGTCTGCTCAGCTACTCAACCGGTCCGATCTTGCCCGCGACACCGGCGTTGTCGGTTCGACGTTGGCGTCGTGGCTGGGGGTTCTCGAAGCGTCTCATCAGCTTGTCCTTCTCGAACCTTGGTACGGCAATCCCACAACGAGGCGGGTCAAACGTCCGAAGCTGTATCTGCGCGACGCAGGGCTTGCGGCATTTCTATGCGGCGTTTACAGCATCGATGATCTCCGGGTGACGCCGCTGGCTGGGGCGCTTTGGGAGACCCTTGTCTGCGCCGAGATTCGAAGGTCGCAGACCAATCGACACGGTCGGTGGAACCTATTCTTCTGGCAAGACCGATCCCGGGAGGCCGATTTCCTGGTGCACCGTGCCGGAAAGTTCCATCTCGCTGACGCCAAGTGGACGGAACAGCCGCGTTCGCGGGATGCTGCTTCGTTGCGCAAGGTTCTGAGTGTCATGCCCGCCGATGCGGTCGAGTCGCTCTCGGTCGTTTGCCGGACGCGCAATGCGTACCCATTGACCGATGATGTCTTCGCAGTGCCACTTGATGGAATGTGCGATGCGCTGCTCGGGAACTGATCCGGGCCCTGTTGTCTTCGCCAACATCGGGAAGATCGTTCCTCAGCGACATTCGAAACTCGCTGGATCACGATCGTCGCCGCCGATGTAGGCGGCGCGACTCGGATACGCACACAAGGGCCGAGCACCGCCGCCCTCTGCAAAACCGGCGACCAACGTATCCGGTGCGGTACCTGTTTCGTCCCATTGTTCCGCCGCTTCGATGAGATCCACCATCCACGGTCCAGGGCCGCCGGCGCAGTGGAGGACGCCCGGCATCAGGAACAGGCGCACGTCGTCGCGGGCGGATTCGTCCCGGGCGTAGACGGCGTCGACGTACTCGATGCTGGCTAGAGCAGATAGAGCAGCGTCAGACCAGCCGTGATAAATCAGTAGTTTGCCTCCGTTATTGCGGAAAGCGTCGAGGTTTGGATCGGTAGCGCTCAAGGCGGCGGCCGCCGTTCGGAAGCGATGGCGGAAGCCGTTGAAGTCGAATCCCTCGTAGCGCCAGTCGGGGTCGTGTTCCACCATGTGGCGCATGACCTCGACGCCGAAGCCGAACGCCAGCGACGGCGGGAAGTTCGGTGCCTGCTGGCCGGACCCCGCGAGCCAGCCGCCCCAGCCGCCGGGTGCATCCTCGCCGCCGAACGGCCAGCCGACGTGGATCCGTCCATCCGGGGCGGCGGGCCCCTCGTAGACGGCTCGGATGGCGGCGACTTTCTCCGGCGCTAGACCGAGGCTGTCCGGATCGAAGTCGCAGTCCCGGGGATCGTTGAGGATGCCGTCCTCGAGACCGTCCTGGGCGTCGCACCGGGCGAGAATCGTGCTGGCGAGCGTTTGCCGGTCCTCGTCCGTAAGAAGGGGCGCGGAGAGGTCGTCCATGGAGGGATACATGTGCCGGGTGACGTCGAGGAACGCGGCTGCCACACCCGCGAAGTCGTGCGCTGGGGCGCCGGCCAGGATCACGTCGAAGTCCCCGGGGTAGCGCTGTGCGGACATCATCGCCTGGCGACCGCCGTTCGAGCAGCCGGCGAAGTAGGACCGTTCGGGATTTGCCGAGTAGTGGCTTTCGACGATGTGCTTGGCAACCGCCGTGACGCGGTGTACGGCGAGGTGGCCGTAGTTGACCAGCCGTTCGAGATTGTTGAGTGCCCAGGATCCGTCGATGCCCTGGTTCCGATGGCCAGTGTCCGTTCCAGCCGTCGCGTAGCCGCGTTGAAGCACGCTCAAGCCCAGCGCCTGGTTCTGGATATTGCCGACGAATCCGCCGCCGCCGCCCATGATGAATGCGCCGTTCCATTCTGCGGGCAGCCAGACGGAGAAGCGGATTTCCCGCCCGATCGTGCCGGTCAGTTTGCAGTGCCGTACGGGACTGGCGACCGATTCGACGGTGGTGATCTCGACATCCGGCAGCCGGAGGCCCTCGAGGCCCTCGCAGGGCGCCGAGTTCGGTTCTTCGGTCGCGTCTACGACGGTCGCACCTACGGTGCCGAAGGCAAGGACGGCAAGCGCCGTCGCGATCGGGACTCTTCGCATGGGTGTGGTCCTGACAATCGGGGGATTTGGATGACCATTGTAAGCGGCAGCCCCGGTCGCCGGAGGCTTGTTGACCCCTGATCCCCTGATAAGGATTGGGCGGCAACGCCGGAGAGGCGCGGCGGGCAAGGCTTGTGTGGGAGAATGGGTGGGTCACTGGACGCACCTGCG
>JAPOYW010000566.1:2238-6688 GCA_026706425.1 Gammaproteobacteria bacterium | reverse complement strand
ACCCGGTCGGTATGCGTCATCTCCATCAGCGTTTCGGTCACGGGACCAATGTTCCCGCGTACCGTCGACGAGAACAGCGTGCTGTACTTGTAGTAGAGCTGCTTCGCACCCTGTGCGAGCAACGCCCGCGCGGAGTGCTTTGCGTCCGCGACCGCTTCTTCAGGCGGTCTCGACAGGAGCTTGCGGCCGACGACCACGGCCTGTACGTCGCCGATCCCTTCAAGCGCGTCGGCGGACGTCACCACGGGGCAGCGGACGCCCTGTTCCTCCAGGAGGCTGGCCACCTTCACGCCACCCGTGAGGTCGTCCGCGATCACTCCAAGCTCAAGCAGCGTTCGGTCCTCCTCGTCCGTATTGACGCCCCCGAAAGCCGCTCCCTCACTTCGCGGGCACGCCAGCCCGGACCGCGCGAGTGCATGAGGATCGGCATCGCGACGGCGTCTATTATGCTGACGCGCGTCACTCGGCGAAGGAAACACGATGTCAGTTGATCAATTGCGGCGGGATGGGTTGGCCGGCCCGTTCGAACTGGCGGACAAGACGGGACTCGATGCCGCACGGGACGCGGTGTTCGAGTTCAAGGCGCTTCGCAGGCAGCAGCTTCTCGCAACGCAAAGAACCGGGACCAGCAATACCTACGCCAACCCGTTGATCGACAGGCATCTGGACGTGGGAGTGATCCGGAAGCTCTACTACGACGCCAACGTGCAATCCGCCGTGGCGGAGCTATTGGGCAGGGACCTGTGGATCTGGCGGTCGAATTTCTTCGTCAAGAGCGACGGCACCGGACAGAACAAATGGCACCATGATCGCCACTTCGAAAATGGCGATGCGGCGCTCGATCTCTACGACACCAGCAACCACTTCTCCATCACGATGGCGTTGACCGACATCGGGATGGACGAGGGCAGAATCGAGTACGTGAAGGGGTCGCACCAGCCGATCGCCGGATTCGACAGGGACATTCCCCGTCACATCGAGGAAGTACCGCCGGTCGTCGAGGACCGGGTCACGCCGCTGCCCCTCGAACGGGGCCAGTTCGTGCTGTTCCACGCTGCGCTGCTGCATCGCAGCTTGGCGTTCGGAGAGGGCAACCGGCGCGTCTCGATGGCCGCCCGGCTAGTCCGGGCCGGCACGAAGATCCCCGCGTACGGATCAGCCAATCCTGCCGGCGGCGCCGTTGCCCTCGCCGAGCCGATCATCTACTACCGCGATTCGGGATTGATGCGGCTGAACTAAGGCAGCGTGCCGCCGGGGGCACCCGGATCAACGGCTCTCATCCTCTCCACGCGATGCGAGCCTGCCCTCCAGGTTGTCGAGGCGTAGCTGGACGTTGTCGATCCGGTCCTGAACACCCGTTACGCGCTGCTGCACGCTCGTAAGACGCTGCTCGACGCTCCGGAGGTGGTGTTCCACACCCTCGATCCGTTTCTCGATGCGCGCAAGACGTTGTCCAATCGGCACCAGCGCCTTCTTGATGATGTCCGCCAGCTCGTCCGAATTGGTCATCGTTGCCTTGGCCACTGCCCCGTGCGAGCCATCTAATGAATTCGCCGAGGACGTGTCAATGTCATGCGGTAGTGTCTCAGTTTGAACTGCGGCGCAAGCCGTGCCATGCCGACCGCGGTCCGAATACGTCAGTGGTCGGACTCGGTATCCCTTGCCCACCAGCTGTCGATGACGCGCGCCAATCCGCCGTCGAGGTATTCGTACGCGGCGACGGTTTCGTCGGCGCGGCCGAACTTGTCCCAATAGAGGAACCGTTCCTCGTCGGGCATGTTCAATGGGATGTGATAGAAGCCCCATAGGAGAACCCGGTCCAACGCCCGGCAGACCGTCGTCGCGGCCTCCAGGGTCGGTGCGCGCTGGGCGAGTTCGACCAGGCTGTCGACCACCGGATCGCGGATCCCCGCCAGATTGCCGCCCATCCCCGCCTCGGCGTTCGCCGATCCGAAGTAGGTGCGCAACTGAGCCATCGGCGGGTTGAGGAAATCCAGACCTCTGAAGTACATGTCGAATCGGCGCTCGCGCTTGAAACGGACGGCGGTGACGTTGTCGAGCAGGCGCAGACGCGTCTCGATGCCGAGGTGTGCAAGCGAATCGACATAGGGAAGGAGCAACCGCTTGGCCCAGGCATTCTGCGTCGCGATCTCGAACGAGAACGGCTTGCCGTGTGCATCCTCGAGTCGACCGTCCACGAGTGTCCACCCGGCCTGGGCCAATAGCCGCCGCGCCCGCTCCAGCGCCGGCCGATTTGGCCCGCGTGCGACGGACACGGGCAACCGAAACGGTTCGTCGAAGACCCTCTTGGGGAGTTGATCGCGATAGGGCGCGAGCAACGCGATCTCTGCCGTCGAGGGCAATCCCCGGGCTGCCAGCGGCGAGCCGGCGAAATAGCTCAGTGCCCGGTACTGGGTGTCGTAGTGAAAGACGCGATTCTGCCATTCGAAGTCGAACGCCAGCGTCAGCGCCTCGCGAACCCGCCGGTCACGGAACATCTCGCGTTCGAGATTGAACGTCAGCGTGCGCTCCTGGCCGATGGACTTGCCCACGCGGCGCGTGTCCTTCAGCAATTGACCCGCGTTCGGTGCCGACGTGTCGTATGCGGTCTGCCAGTAGCGGACGTCGGTCTCGAAGAAGATATCGAGGAGTCCCTTGCGGAACGCCTCCCTGGCCACGGTGGCGTCGCGGTAAACGTCGTAGCGGATCGTGTCGAAGTTGTAGCGTCCACGGTTCACCGGCAGGTCCCGGGCCCAATAGTCGCGGACACGTTCATAGGTGACGTGGTTGCGATCGAACCCGGCGATGCGATAGGGACCGCTGACCAGAGGTGGTTCCAACGTCACCTTTCCCGGATCTCGATCGGCGTAGTAGTGTGCCGGGCGCACGGGAAACGTGGTCAACGCCAAGAGGTTCGAATGCGTGAAGACGTCGCGATGGCGGATCACCAGTTCCCGGTCGTTCACGACCTCGAACGACTCGACCCACGAGCGCAGGTACACCTTGCCTGCCATCGACGTGGCGTCCATTGCGTCGTAGGAGAAGCGAATGTCGCGGGTCGTGATCGGCACCTCGTCGTGCCAGCGTGCCGCCTCGTGCAACCGGATGTATAGCGACTTCCGGTCCTCCGACAGCGCCACGCCGTCCACCAGCAAACCGTAGAGGGCCGACTGCTCGTCCGCCGAGCGAATGAACAACCGATCCATGGTCCTCTCGAGGCCAGAGGCATTGGAGACGCCGGTGCCCCACGCGCCGGAGAAGTTCCGAACCGGCCAGGTGGTCGACAGTGTCAGGCTCCCGCCTTTCGGCGCCGACGGGTTGGCGTAGTCGAAGTGCGGGAAGTCGGCGGGGTACTTCAACTCGTGCAACAGGGAAATGCCGTGCCGGTACGGCGGTTGTTCGGCGAGGCACACCGACGCCAGCAGAAGTGGGGCGAGTGCCGCCGCGCGCCGGTCTATCATTCTTCCCAGCCATGAGTGCCGCCGCCCCAAAGCCACCAGAGTCCGTCCTGTCACAAGGCCCTTCCGCCGTCTGGGTCAACAAGCCAAAACCCGGCGCTTTGCCGCAGGGGGTAGCACATCGAACGTTCCACTCCGAGGCGCACGAGACCGAGGTGGGGTACTGCATCTACCTCCCGCCCGGCTACGCGACGAACGCCGAGGAGCGCCACCCGGTGATCTACAACCTGCATGGCGCCGACGGCAACGAACTGCACGGCTTCGACGAGGCGGAGGTGCTCGACGAGGGCATTCGCGGCGGACGTTGGCCGCCGATGATCGTGATCATGGCCAACGGCGGCAAGCGCACGTTCTTCAAGGACTCCCACGATGGGCGGTACATGAGCGAGACGCTCATCATCCGCGAACTGATTCCCCACATAGACGGCAACTATCGCACGATCGCCGCCCGCGAGGGCCGCTGCATCGAGGGCCACAGCATGGGCGGCCGCGGCGCGACGCGCCTCGCCATGAAATACCCATCGCTGTTCTGTTCGCTGTTCAACTTCGCAGGCAACGTGCCACGGACGTCGGCGCATTTCGACCCGTCGGCACCGGACCTCTACCCCAACAACTACCTGGGTCCCGACAAGCAGGCCTACCTCGACAACGACGCGTTCGAACTGCTGACGAAGAACCTCTCCGACATCAAGGGCAAGCTACGCATCCAGATGTGGTGCGGGACGCAGGACGTGGGCCACCTGACGACAATCCGCGACTTCCACGAAGCGCTACTGGCAGCGGGCGTGGACCACGCCTACTTCGAGATCGCGGGCCTCGGACACTCGAAGAAACCGATCATCGAGCGGTTCCGCGACATCTGGTTCGACTATCACGTCGAGTCGCTGCGCCATGCCGCAGGTTGATGTCAACGCCACTCCCGCCACGGTCGATCGGCGTGGCGCCGCAGGAGGGCATCGTCCAATTTCACACCCAGACCAGACCCCCCTGGC
>JAPOYW010000566.1:0-2228 GCA_026706425.1 Gammaproteobacteria bacterium | reverse complement strand
CTGGTCGGCGAGTGACATGCGCACGCGAGACGCCCCCAGCGACTCCGCCGGTCCGTCTCTGCTTGCCGGGAATGGCCCGCCCACGAGCTGGTCGAACAACGGGCTCTCGTCGAACTGCAGTTCCAATATGTCGAAGGCACCGAGCGAGGCGGACACCTGCAGGCTCGCCGCATGGCAGATCGGACCGCTCGGATTGTGAGGTGAAACCTGGACGCCAAGCGCTTCGCACCCGGCCGCCGTACGTTTCATCTCGTGGATCCCGCCGATGTACTTCATGTCCGGCATCACCACGTCATACGCACCGGCCTCGCAAAAGGGGCGCATCGTTTCCCAGCCAACGCTCGTCTCCAGCCCCGCCTGGCGGATGCCCAGCGCGTTGCATTGGCGGCGGAGCCTTGCGAGCGCGCGGGTGTTCGCCTCGGACTCCGGCAACGGTGTTTCAATCCAATGCACGCCCAACCGGACAGCGGCCTCGTTGAGCGCCCGGGCGGTCGCTTCGTCGAAGCGCCAGTGGCAATCGACCATCAGACGCGCATGGGGACCGACGGCGTCGCGCACGGCGGCCACACGGGCGAGCCCCGCCTGCATGGCCTCCATGCCGTCGCCCTGTGCGCAGACCTCCGGACTCACCTCGTCGAAGGGTGCGACTTTGAACGCGACATGCCCCGCCGCAGTGGCCTCTTGGGCGCTCGCCGCAAAGCCTTCCGGGCTGCGGTCGTCCGTGCGCCGGTTGATGTTGGCGTAGACCGGGATGCGGTCACCATGCCCGCCGAGTGTCCCGGCCAGGGACTTGCCATCCACCTGAGCGTGGAGACTCCACAACGCCTGGTCGATGGCGCCTACGATGCCGGCTTCATGGAGCCTGGCGGGCGGATGCCGTTCGACGAATGCGCCCGGATGTTGCACCGAGGCATCGGCGAGCGCCAACGGAACGAAGTGTTCGGCCGCCGCAACGAGCGCGTCTTCGCGACCCGTGAGCGTGGCTTCGCCTTCGCCCAAACGACCGTCAGCCATTGAGAGGCGCAAGAAAGTCCAGCAAGTCCTGGGGGTGACGCGGACGAAATGCAGCGCCGCGCTCGACAGGGGGATGTCGTTCACAGGTGTTCGCAAAGCGAGGCGGTCCCCAAAGCGCGCATCGTACAACGCACGACATCCAAACCCGGTCTACAGGTCCCGCTCAACGACGAGAAACTCCTCGGAACAAACATCCACGTCGCGGTAGATCCGGTAGTTCCCGAAGACCCCGAACTGAACCATGATGTTCTGGCGACAACCGTGCCTGTGCGTTGCGACTTCGATCCGGAGCAACGTGTCCGGATGGAGAATTTCGTCTCCCAGCCGATCTTCACCCCAGACCGCTTCATTCGCAGACACATAGACATACCCGATGTCACGGTCACTGCGGTTTGCGACGCTGAACGTGGTCCCGGTGCCACCGGCTGTCTCGGCTCGCGGATCCGGGCTCAGAACCAGCCGCGGGTTGGTGCAGACATCCACGCCCTGGAATTCCCGGATGCCGCCCCCGTCGAAAGCCACTTCGACGTTGTATTCACAGACCTCGTCACTGTCGATGACCTCCGTCAGATGTTGCTCCTCCGATAGGATCGAGTCGTAGGCAACGAGCCGGTTTGCTCCCTGATCCTGATCCGTGCTTGGCCAAATTCGGAGGTCCCAAACGTTGTACGGAGCAAAGTTCACTACCGAGAGCTCGCGCGGGGCGTCGAGGATGACGTCATCGGGACCGACGGCGCGGCGCCCACCGCATCCCATGTCGACGAGCATCTTGTTCTCGATGCGGCGTACTTCACCGCAGTGCGGGGAGGCCGTTAGCCGGGGGATTGTCCGCGTTGCCGGATCGAGCGGTTTCCCGATGTCAGGTGGACGGCGAGTGGGATCGCGAAACAGAAGACCGGCCAGAACATGCGCCCGTCGGTATGGCTCACGAGCCATGAATACCCGTAGTGTGCGGCGGCTCCGGCCAGACCCGCCCACATGGGCAGCAACAGAGGATCCATTGCGCGTTGGCGGAGTTCGGAGAGCGGGTGCGGTTTCCGGAGGACGAACGTCGCGGCGACCGTCGCCGCGCACAACAGCAGGGTGAGCCACGAACGGGGCCGCAGGACGTTGTGCTCCAGCATCTCGAGGGACACGATGTACCAATTATGATCCCAATGGCGGGGGACGGGCACCCAAGTCCGCACTGCAAAGAAGAGCGCAATCCAGATTCC
>JAPOYW010000176.1 GCA_026706425.1 Gammaproteobacteria bacterium | reverse complement strand
TGGACGAGTCCAAGACCGTGCTCGCGCCCTTGGCACCCGGCGAGATGTCACTGCACCACGTTCGCGTGATCCACGGTTCCGAGCCGAATCTCACCGACGACCGCCGCATTGGCATGGTGCTGCGCTATTGCGCCACCGACGTGCGCCAGACCAAAGCCCAAGGCGACCGGGCGATCCTGGTCAAGGGCACCGACCGCTACCGACATTTCGAAATGATCCCCCGGCCGCAGGAAGAACCTGGGAAAGCCGAGAGAGAACTGGCCCGTCTGCATGGTCGGACCCGCCACAAGGCATTAATGGAAGACTGATACCTAAGTGCGTGTGCTCCACGTCTACCGCAGCTACTTCCCCGAGACCCAGGGTGGACTTGAGGAGACGATTCGCCAGATCTGTCTCAGCACGGCAGCGCATGGGGTAGAGAGCCGGGTGCTTTGCACGAGCGGGACGATCGAACCACGGGTCGTCCGACGTGACGAAGCGGCGGTGTACCGCTGTCGCCGGACCGGCGAGATCGCCTCCTGCAGCCTGTCGGTCGAGGCGTTTCCCATGTTCCGGCGCCTACTCGGGTGGGCGAACGTTGTGCACTACCACTTCCCTTGGCCACTGGCCGACTTCATGCACTTCACCGGGCGTGTCCGCGTGCCGACGGTTGTGACCTACCACTCGGACATCGTCCGCCAACGACTGCTCGGGTGGACCTACACCCCCCTCATGAGGCGATTCCTCGGTTCCGTGGACCGAATCGTTTGCACTTCGCCGAACTACCTGGCGTCGTCCAAGGTGTTGAAGCGCTTCGGCGACCGCGTGGACGTCGTGCCGATTGGACTGGACGAAGAGTCCTACCCGTGTGCGGACGACGCGCTCCTCGAACGCACCCATGCCGGCTACGGGTCGGGGTTCTTCCTGTTCGTCGGCGTCCTGCGCTACTACAAGTGCCTTCACATCCTGCTCGAAGCCATGCGCGGCGCACCCTACCGTGCCGTGATCGTTGGTTCGGGCCCGCTGGAGCGGCAGCTCAAGAACCGATCCCAGCGCCTGGGATTGAGCAACGTTGCCTTCACCGGGTATCTGCCGGACCCCATGAAGGTCGCATTGCTCAGGCATTGTCGGGCGGTGGTGTTGCCGTCCTATCTTCGCGCCGAAGCCTTCGGCGTCTCGCTCCTCGAGGGGGCCATGGCGGGCAAGCCCTTGATCTCGGCGGAGGTCGGATCCGGGACGAGTCATGTGTACGTCCACGGGGAGACCGGTCTCGTCGTCGAGCCTCGATCGCCCGAGGCGTTCCGAAAGGCCATGGACACACTGCACCGCGAGCCCGAACTGGCCCAGACGCTCGGTGCCGGTGCCCGATGTCGTTTTGAACGGCTGTTCAACGGACGGCTGATGGGTAGACGCTACGGGGACATCTACTCCTCCGTCCTGGGACATCCGGGTTAAGCGTGCGGATCGCCGTCGATGGCCGTCCGCTGCGCCATCCGTTCTCCGGAATCGGCGTCTACACCCGCGAGATACTCGCCCGGATCGCTGGCGACCACGACCTGTTCATCTACCTGGATCGCCAGCTTGAGCAACCGTCTGACTTCAAGGGCACGTTCCGCAGCGGTCCTTCGCGGGGATTGACCGGCTTGTTCACCGCCAATGTCGCGTTCGCGCGCTGGGCCAGGCGCGACCGGGTCGATGTGTTCTTCTCCCCGCGTCATCACCTGCCGTTGACGCTCGGGCGCATTCCTGCCGTGGTCACCATCCACGACATGGTCTGGCGCGTTGCCCCCGAAACCATGCAACCCCTGAACCGACTGCTGGACACGACGTTGATGCCCCTTGCCCTGGCACGCGCCGAGCGCGTCATCGCCGTCTCGGCAGACACCGCCAACCGTATCGCCGGGTACTGCGGCCGACGCGACGTCGCGACGATCCACAATGCTCCCCGCGAGGTGTCGCACACCGTGCCGTTCGAGCATCCGAGGCCGTACTTCCTTTTCGTGGGCACCAAGGAGCCACGCAAGAACCTGCGCGGCGCCGTGGAGGGCTTCCGCCAAGCAACGGCAGCCGGGTTGAACCACGATCTCGTGCTCGTCGGACCCACCGGATGGGGCGATCCCGGGCTCCCCGCCGACATGGCCGGCGACCCGGCGGACAAGCGGATTGTCAACCTTGGACCGATCTCCGACGAGCGATTGGCAGGCGTATACGAGTCGTGCACGGCCCTAGTGCTGGCTTCGTTCTACGAGGGGTTCGGCATTCCGCTCCTCGAGGCCATGCATTATGGCAAGCCCGTAATCACGTCCGGAACGGGCGCAATGGCCGAGGTCGTCGGCGATGCAGGGGTTTTGGTCGACCCATGCGATCCCGCGAGCATTGCCCGCGCGTTTCTAAAGCTCGCCAACGATGGCAACATATGCCATCGCTTGGCAACGAACGCCCGACGGCGAAGTTGTGCCTTCTCGTGGGACCGGGCCGCCCGATCCACGATCGACGTGCTCGAGGACGCTACGAGACGCACAAACGCGTAGGCGACGGGCTTGTCCCAGGGCTTGTCCCGTCCCGGCGCGCCCTGCGGGCGCGATCGAGAATGCTGCCGCATTCTCGTATTCCCGGATCCCCGCCGTGCGGAATCCCAACGGGTGGGCGCGCGCCCTGCGGGCACGATAGCCCCGCCCCTACGAGATGACCCGTACTCCGAACCGCCGCGCGTCTTCAAGTCCCCGTCGCGCGCGAATGCCGAGCGCAATCCCGACCGGCAGCCAGAACAGGAGCCAGGTCCAGCCGACCTTGTCGACTAGCTCGTGACCGTCTAGCAGGTAGCCCGGTAGGGCCATGGCCCAGACTGCAAGCCCGAGCTTCGCCTCGGGCTCGTGGTAGTTGCGAAACAGCGTGTCCGCCGTGACCGCGATTACCGTCACCAATAGGGCGAGGCCGAGCAGCCCCGCTTGGTGAGCCACGGCAAGATACAGGTTGTGCGGATGCAGCACGTCGTAGCCGCCGACCTGGATCAGGTCGGGCGTCGAGACGCCAAGACCGAACCACATCCCGTCGGCGCGGATGCGGGCCGCGTAGTCCAACCAGATCGCGGGACGGAAGCTCATCCCGCGGGGGAGGATCACGTCTCCGGCGCCGGGCACTAGCCAATAGGCCGTCAAGAGCGCGATCAGCATTCCGACCGCAAGCGATCCTGCCGTGAGAACGAACCCCCGCGCAGTGCGTATCCGGTTTGCGACCACTAGGCAACCTAGCGCGAATACCATGCACACCATGGCATTCCGGGATCCAGCCAGGACCACCGCGACGACGAGTACCGCCATGCACACGCCGGCAATCCAACGCCCAAGGGGTCGGTCGTTGCCGGCAAGCCACGCCAAGCCACAAACCGCGGCGATCGCGTAGACCATGGCCGCCATCACATGCGTGTCCAACTGCCCAAGGCCGTTCAAACGCCCGTCGTCCGGCGGCTCGATGAAGAAAACGGCGATTGCCGCCGCCGCCGCCAGCGTCCCGCAGACCGCCATCACCTGCATGAGCCGGCGTAGAAACCAATCCACCTGAACGGACTCGGCAATGCAAACCACGAAAGTGAACACGAGCAGCGCACGCATCACCTGGCTGAAAGCCTCCCGCGCGTCCCATGGCGTCGACCAAAGGCTCGACAACGAGATGTAGGCGAGCAGGACGACGACAACCAGGAACCCCCTGTCGAACAACAGCGTCCGCCACTTTGCCGCGCCGGCGAGAACGTAGGCACCGAGCATGTAGGTCGGCCAACTCGATGCGCTTTGGGAGGTCAGGACGAAGATCGACCCCAATGCGACCAGAACAGTCGTCGCGCTAGCGGGAACCCGGTACTCGAGGAGCGTACCCGGGACGCCGTGCCACCGCGATTCCCGTGCACCCGGCCCGCCGTTCACGCCGTTCGTCGGCGCGATCGCGCGAGGTGCCTGTCGAAGAAGCGCACGATCACGCTGCGCACTTCGTCCGACTCCGGTAGCCGTGGGTTGAATGCGAACGTCGCATGGCCAAGACCCTCCCAGATGTGAAGGTCGGCCTCGACACCCAGTCGGACTAGCTTGTTGTGACTGGCGAGCACTCCGCCCAATGCGAAGTCACGCGTGCCACTGATCAGGAACGACGGCGGAAACCGGGCAAGCAACTCGTCGTGGTCGCCGGGAGCCACTAGCGGGTCATCCGCCTCGACGCCGCTGAAATAGCCCGAGGCGCGAGGCGGACTCGTCCTCTCGACGGGTCGAGGGAAGCCGTTGATGGCCGATACCAGGAACGCACTCTCGCTCCTACCCATCTTGAACACACCGGGGACCGCGCCTTCCGTCATCGGTATTCCCGCGCAGAAGAGACCGATTCCGCCCGGTGCCGGCAGCTCGTTGCGGAGCAGGTAGGCAACGGTCTGCGCGGTGAGCATCGCGCCTGCGGAGCATCCGTCGAGATAGACGGACTCGGGCAAATCGAAGGCCGGAACATGGACGGTGCCGTCGGGTTCCACCCGGGGACGATCAGCCTCTTCCGCCAAGCCCGACCTGGCGGTCATTGCCAGGGCCACGGCAAGAAGCCGCGTGGAGGTTCGCTTAATGACTGGCTCCAATGGGCGTCATTCGGCCAGTGTACCAGCCGGTCGTCTCGGCAATCGGACGTGGACGCGTGCCCGGCCGCCTCGTCGCGGAGGAACCCGAAGAATCCTGGATCCCATGCGCTATGGACGCCATCCACCGCGAGCCCTACACTCCCGCCGACGGGCCTATAGCTCAGTTGGTTAGAGCAGTGGACTCATCGAAAAGGGGTTCGCGGACGCCGCGAACCCCGGATGGTGCGCTTGCGGCGGAAGCCGGAAGATGAACGGGATGAATTCAGGGAAACCGTCGGTCGTCGACCACGGCAATCCTGAGCCAAGCCGGCGGTACACCGCCGGAAGGTGCAGAGACTACCTGGGGGCTGGCCAGTGCAATTGGCACCGAGCCGAGTGTCCTTGATGACAGGCTTGAGCGTCCCGCACCCCACCGCCGCCAGCGACACGGCGGCGAGGGTGGTGAGATAGTCCACGCCCGGCGGAAACGCCGGGAGACCGTGAATCCATTGGTCCCAGGTTCGAGTCCTGGTGGGCCCACCAAACGCTACCGCTTCGCGGTAGCCCGAGATTTCGCTCCGCGAAATCTCCTATTCCACGACCAGCCGTGGCTGGCCGAAACGCCCACGCGGGGTCAGCGCCGGTTGGGCTCCGTCCACTCGTCGAGGAAGCTCTTCAGGTGGTCGCTTCGGCTCGGGTGGCGCAACTTGCGCAACGCCTTTGCTTCGATCTGTCGGATCCGTTCCCGGGTCACGTCGAACTGCTTGCCGACTTCCTCCAAGGTGTGGTCGGTGTTCATGTCGATGCCGAAGCGCATGCGCAGCACCTTCGCTTCGCGCGCCGTCAAGCCGCCGAGCACCATGCGGGTCGCCTCCCTCAGGCCCTCGCCCGTGGCAAGTTCCGCCGGGGAGCCGATGGTCAGATCCTCGATGAAGTCGCCCAAGTGGGAGTCCTCGTCGTCACCCACCGGCGTTTCCATCGATACCGGTTCCTTGGCGATCTTGAGCACGCGCCGGACCTTGTCCTCCGGCATCTCCATGCGCTCGCCGAGTTCCTCCGGCGTCGGCTCGCGACCCATCTCCTGGAGCATCTGCCGGGAGATCCGCTTGAGTTTGTTGATGGTCTCGATCATGTGCACCGGGATGCGGATGGTCCGCGCCTGGTCGGCGATGGAACGGGTGATCGCCTGGCGGATCCACCACGTCGCGTAGGTCGAGAACTTGTAGCCCCGGCGGTACTCGAACTTGTCCACTGCCTTCATTAGGCCGATGTTGCCCTCCTGGATGAGGTCGAGGAACTGCAGGCCGCGGTTGGTGTACTTCTTCGCGATGGAGATCACCAGGCGCAGGTTGGCCTCCACCATGTCCTTCTTGGCGCGTTCGGCCTTGGCCTTGCCAAGGGACATGCGGCGATTGATCTCCTTGATCTCGCCGACCGTGAGACCGGTGCCCCCGGTCACGGTCGCCAGCTTGCGCTGGGCGCGCCGGATCTCCTCCTTGAACCGCGCCAGCCGCCTGCTGTAGTCGTGGCCCCCCTCGATCCGTTCGTTGACCCAGTCGATGGAGGCCTCGTTGCCGGTGTAGGCGGCGAGAAATTCGCGACGCGTCATCCCCGCCTCCACGCAGGCGTCCATGATGATGCGTTCCTGGCGCCGGATCGTCTGCAATGCCGCTCGCGGCATGTCGACCGCGGCGTCGTAGTGTTTCGGTACCAGCTTGAAGAACGAAAACGCTGCCGACACCTTCGCAAGGTCCGCTACGACGGCAGGGTCCTTCCGGTCGTCGACCGCGGCCAGGGTGCGCCGGGACTTGTTGTAGGCTCGTCTCAATGCCGTGAAGCGCCGCTTGGCCTCCACCGGATCAGGGCCCTTGCGTTCCTCGGTGTTGTCGTCCTTGTCGTCCGTGGCCGCGGTCAGATCCACCTGCGCCGCCGGCGGAACGTGATCCGCCGGATCGAGGTAGCCGACCAGGATGTCCGCCAGCTTGCCTTCCTTGCTGAGTTCGTTGTAGTTCGTGAGGACGTATTCGACGGTTCCCGGAAAATAGGCCGCCGCCGCGAGCACGTGGCGGATGCCTTCCTCGATACGTTTCGCGATGGCGATCTCGCCCTCGCGGGTCAGCAGTTT
>JAPOYW010000653.1 GCA_026706425.1 Gammaproteobacteria bacterium | reverse complement strand
TAGCCGTGGAACAACGCGTAGAACGCCTGCGGGTCGTCCAGATCCACCGGCGCCGACCTCGGCTGATCCGCCTCTTCGCTCTTCATCCGGTAGACCTCCGGCGACGGCGGCGACAACACCCGCACCGGCAGTTGGACGCTCGGGTCGAAGCGGGTCAGCGGGCGCGACGGTTCCGCGCCGTCGGCTTCGACCTGAACATCCCGCGAGGGACCGATGTAGAGCTCCAGGCCGAGGGCGCGGCAGATCTGCTCGACGCGGTTCAGGCGGGGGACGTGCCCGTTCAGGACGGACCGGATGGCGTCTTGCGGCAGGCCGCTCTTGATCGCGGCCCGGTACTTGGATTCGCCTTTTTTCGCGAGCCGACGCCGGACCACCTCTGCGAAATCGATGGTCGCCACGCTGGAAAGCATACCGCCTTTCAAGACGAACGGGCACTTTACTGGACCTTTGGTCTCGATCCATTTCCGGTACATACACGTACACGTTGACAGCCTGCCTCGGGATCCGCGGCGGCGAGGAGGGATCTCCATTCCGCCTCGGCGCTTGGCCGGGCAGCGTGCCATGTTCCGGCCGCACCGCACGCTCTCATCGCCGTGGAGACGCGCGTAGCACCATCGGCGAAAATGCGTGCGATACTGGGGCTTACGCCGGGGCGAATATGCAAGCGAGTAAACCGAGGCAAGCAGACACGCGCAGACGCGAGAGAATCGCGGCAGCCAAGCTGAGCGAGCTGGGTGGCCGAGGCGCGGGCGGGCCGGGACGCCACCACCATCGATCGGCTCATCGTCAAGGGCCTCACCCGCTAC
Organism: Gammaproteobacteria bacterium; assembly: GCA_026706425.1. Lineage (GTDB taxonomy): Bacteria > Pseudomonadota > Gammaproteobacteria > Pseudomonadales > Azotimanducaceae > VXYL01. The sequence continues at coordinate 5,891 of JAPOYW010000653.1, read as the reverse complement.
TACCACGGCATCGACAACGAGGCGCGCAGAGCGCTGGCCGCGGCCGAGCCGTCGCTGACCGGCACCGTCTGGGACTCCGTAGTCCCCTGGACACGCGAGTACGAGTCCGCGTGCACCATCGTGCCGGCTCTGGATCTGGGCCGGGCCGCTGCCGGTCGCTCTGCCAGACGGGTTCCGGATGACGCGATGTCGGTGGATTCACCGCCACGCATCCTGTCGCCGCAGGCGCCGAGGAGGGCATGAACCGGTATGAAGCAGCGGACATATTTCGCCCACAGCACGTCAGGGGGTCGCGAACACTGGCAGGGGCTCTCCGCACACCTCGAGGGTACGGCACGCCGGGCGGGCGCGTTCCTGAAGCCAGTCGATCTGGCGGAATGGGGTCGCGCGGTGGGACTGTTGCACGACCTCGGCAAGTACACCGACCGGTTCCAGGCGCGGCTCGAAGGCGACCATCGCCGATTCGATCATTCCAGTCCCGGCGCGAGGGTCGCGACCGACCGATACGAGCCGCCAACCGGCAAGATGCTGGCGTTCTGCATTGCAGGGCACCACGCCGGCTTGGCCAACGGCGTGAACGGCGATCGAACAACCGCGCTGGCGGATCGCCTCGACGAGAGCTGCCCGATGCCGGACGGGATCTGGGAACAGGAGATTGCGCTCCCCGACCTGCCGAAGCCGCATCTGAAGCTCCGCAACCGCGATACCGCGGGTTTCTGTGCGGCGTTCTTCGTTCGCATGGTGTTCTCTGCGCTCGTCGACGCCGACTACCTCGACACCGAGGCCTTCTACCGCCAGGTGGACGGCGCTCCGGTGCTGCGGGGACAGCACCCTGAGATCGCGGAGCTCCGCCGACGACTCGATGGACATCTCCACATCATGACCGCGAAAGCGACGGGCGCCGTGAACGACCTGCGACGGGAGGTGCTCGCCCACGCGCGGAAGAAGGCGGACGAAGAGCCGGGCCTCTTCACCTTGACCGTGCCGACCGGCGGCGGCAAGACGTTGACGTCGCTCGCCTTCGCCCTGGACCATGCGTTGCGGCACGGGCTCGATCGCGTCATCTACGTCATTCCCTACATGAGCATCATCGAGCAGACGGCGGCCGTGTTCCGCCAAGCGCTCGCTGATCGGGAGGGCGGTGAGGCGAGCTTCGTGGTCGAGCACCACAGCACGTTCGACGAGGGGCGCATCCGCGGCCTCGAGTCCAGGGACAAGCTGCGCCTGGCGATGGAGAACTGGGACGCCCCCGTCATCGTCACAACGGCCGTCCAGTTCTTCGAGAGCCTGTTCGCGAACCGGCCCTCGCGGTGTCGGAAACTGCACAACGTCGCGAACGCGGTCGTCGTGCTGGACGAGGTTCAGACGCTCCCGCTCCACCACCTCCGCCCCTGCGTCGCGGCCCTCGACGAGCTGGCTCGCAACTGGCGGGCGAGCATCGTGCTCTGCACCGCCACGCAGCCGGCGCTGGCCAAGTCGAAGGACTTCAGCGAGGGTTTCGAGAACGTGCGGGAACTGGCCCCCTGGCGGGAGAAGCTGCACCAGCACCTGAAGCGGACGCGCCTGCACCGCGTCGGGCGGGCGGACGACGCGCGACTTGCGGAGGAGTTGCGCGGTTCGCCTCGGGTCCTCTGCATCGTCAACACGCGCCGTCACGCGCACGAACTCTACGAGCGGCTTGGAGACGTCGAGGGCGCATTCTACCTGACGACGTTGATGTGCGCCCGCCATCGCAGCGAGACGCTCGATCTGGTGCGCGAGCGCCTGAAGAACGCGGCCCCCGTCCGTCTTGTCGCTACGTCGCTGGTGGAGGCGGGCGTCGATCTTGACTTCCCGGTCGTCTGGCGGGCGGAGGCCGGCCTGGAATCGATCAGCCAAGCCGCCGGCCGATGCAACCGCGAGGGCCGGGCCGCGAAGGGCGACGTGTTCGTGTTCGAGCCCTCGGACGGAGAGGGACGCACGCCGCCGCCGGCGGTACGGCAGTTCGCCGATGCCGCGCGCGTTGTGATGCGCTGTCATTCCGACGATCCGCTCTCCTTGGAGGCAATCGACGCCTACTTCCGCGAGCTGTACTGGTCGAAGGGTGAGGCGGCTCTCGACGGCAATGCGATCCTGCGACAGTTGGCCGATCGGCTGTCCGACCTGAATTTTCCGTTCGAGACGATCGCAAGACAGTTCCGGTTGATCGACGACTTCAACGTGCCGATTGTGACGCCGTGGCGGGGACCCCGCGGAGATGACGACACGGTCGGGCGCCTGCTCCGCAAGCTGGAGCACGCACCCTATCCGGGCCGGATCGCACGCGGGCTTCAGCCGTACGTTGTGCAGATTCCACCCCTCAGGCGCCAGGAACTCGTCGCTGAGGGAGCCGCTTCAGCTGTCCGTGAGCAGCGGTTTGGCCGGCAATTCGTCGTACTAGCGAATCTGGACTTGTACCGTGCGGACATCGGTCTGGCGCCGGACGATCCGACGTATCGGGAGCCCGATGGGCTCGTGTGTTGAGAGTGGCGCCAACGGCAACCCGAACGCTCCGCTTTGCCGGCGTGTATGTTAATGATGCCGCAACCGTCGTGGCCACCGGGGTCGCGCGGGTTGAAACGTGTACGTGGTGGGCTTTGCCAGTGTCGGGTCGTCCCCTGGGGGTGCTGGTTTCCTCCTCCGGGGGGCGTGGATCCCCGCGAGGGCTTGCAGGGTTCTACGGGCGAGCAGCCATGACGCCCTTCGGGATCGATGCCGATGAAGATCCGGGACGTCCTGCGAATCCTGGAGAGCAGCGGGTTCTACCTCAAGCGATGGAACCGGAGCAGCCATCGACAGTACGAGGGAGTCGTGAGCGGACGGCGCCGATTGGTCACGGTGGTCGGAAGGGAGGGGGACGACGTGGCGCGGCGGACCCTGCAGTCCATCAAGCGCCAGTCTGGCCTGCCGGCACGGATGTTCCGCCACAAGTGAGTCAGGAAGGCGCCACGAGGCGAGACGGCAGGAAGAACGATCGCGCGTGCCGGTCCCCGGAGCCGTTGAGCCCGTGGAGCCACGTCGACACGGCTAGCGAGGCTCTGACGCGCCACGGAGCTCGCCGGTTCAGGAAACGCCGCTGCTCGTCCGCCGGCAATTCGGCGACGGTCTCCAGGTACATCTGGATGCCCGCCGCGAGCGCGGTCTCGACGTCAAGGAATGAGGAGCCATCGACCGCGATGTCCAGATCCGCGCAGATTCCGTGCCAGCGCTCTCCAGCGCCGTAGGCGTAACACCGGAACACCGTCGATCCTTGCGCTACTCCCAAAATCATCTCCGTCGTAGCATATCATGTGCGATGTTCGTTCAAGTGATCGATTCAGCGGGGCGGCGCAGACGATACGGAGCACGATCATGGCCTACGGCGTGAAGCTGCACGTCTGGGGCGAGTACGCGTGCTTCACGCGGCCCGAGATGAAGGTCGAGCGGGTGTCCTACGACGCCATGACACCGTCCGCGGCCCGGGGGATCCTGGAGGCGATCCATTGGAAGCCTGCCATCCGCTGGGTGGTCGACCGCATCCACGTCCTCAGGCCGATCCGCTTCGAAAACCTGCGCCGCAACGAGCTGGGGGGCAAGATCCCGGTGCGCACCGTTCGCCGAGCCATGAAGAGCGGAAGGGCCGCGCTCCACACGTTCATCGAGGACGATCGCCAACAGCGCGCCGCGACGTTGCTGCGGGACGTGGCGTACGTCATCGAGGCGCACTTCGTCCTGACCGCCGTCGCGGGAGCGGACGATACCGAGGCCAAGCACATCGCCATGTTCAACCGCCGCGCCTCGCGGGGGCAGTGTTTCCATCGACCCTATCTCGGCACCCGCGAGTTCACGGCTCAGTTTACCTTGGTCACGGATTCGATGCCGCAATCAGAGCTGCGTCCAGACCAGCGCCACCGTGACCTCGGCTGGATGCTGCACGACCTCGACTACGGCGACGACATGACGCCCCGCTTCTTCCGCGCCACGCTACAGGACGGCGTGATCGACGTGCCGGCTCCGGGCTCCGACGGGGTTCTGGCGTGACCGTCCTGCAAGCCCTCGCGGGTCTGCACGAGCGTCTCAGCGCAACCGGTGAAGCCCCCGCCTTCGGCTTCTCCCGCGAGAACATCTCGTACGCGATCCTGATCCCGCTCCATGGAGCGGGGGTCGACGTTCAGGATATCCGCGACACCTCTGAGACGGTCCCAAGGCCAGGTCGGCAGGTGGTGCCGCGCCCCGTCAAGCGCACGGGACAGCCCTTGCCGAACTTCCTCTGGGACAAGACCGCTTTTGCGCTGGGCGTGAAACGCGACAGCGAGACGCGAGAGCTGGTACCGGCAGAGCGCGAGCACGCCGCGTTTGGAGATTTCCACCGCCGGCTGCTCGCCGACTGCGACGACGACGCGGTACGGGCGTTCCTGCGTTTTCTCGACCGCTGGCGGCCGGACGACTACCAGGGGCTCCGTCACGCCGACGAAATGCTCGACGCGAATGTCGTGTTTCGGCTGGACGGAGAGCTGGGGTTCCTTCACGACAGGACTTCCGTCAAGCGCATCTGGTCGAACCACCTGGAAGAGAGCGGCGGCGCGGAGGGCCGTTGTCTGGTGACCGGCGAACGCGCGTCCATCGCACGTCTGCATCCGTCCGTGAAGGGCATCGCAGGCGCTCAATCCTCTGGTGCTTCCATCGTGTCCTTCGACAAGGACGCGTTCAGGTCGTTCGGCAAGGAGCGGGGCGCCAACGCGCCGGTCTCGGAGAGGGTGGCGGTCGCCTACACCACGGCCCTCAACACGCTCCTGGAGCGCGGCAGTTCCCGGCGCATCCAGATCGGTGACACCACGACCGTGTTCTGGGCGGAAGCACGCGGGGGCGATAGGCGAGCGGCTCGGGGGGAGGACCTGTTCTCGCTGATCGTCGACCCGCCGCCCCCCACCGATTCCCAAGAAGAAGCTCGGGTTCGGGACAGGCTGACGGCGATTGCGGAAGGCCGGCCGTTGGCAGAGGTCGATCCCGAACTGGACGGCGACACACGCTTCTACGTGCTCGGCCTCGCGCCCAATGCGGCCCGGGTGTCCCTCCGTTTCTGGTGCGAGAGCACGATCGGCGACATCTACGGCTGCGTGGTCGAGCACTGGCGCGATCTCTGGCTCGATCCCCCGCCGTGGCGACACCCGCCGGGCGTCTGGCGCTTGCTTCGGGAGACCGCATTCCAGCGCAAGACGCAGAACATCCCGCCGACGTTCGGCGGTGCGCTGATGCGGGCCATTCTGAGCGGCGGGCGCTATCCGCAATCGTTGCTGGCGGCTATCGTCAGTCGGATGCGCGCGGACAGAGACATCAGCGGCATGCGTGCGGCCATCTGCAAGGCGTGTCTCGCCCGCGATCATCGGTTGGGCCACCAGGAGGAGGGTGTACCCGTGGGTCTGAATCGAGACGAGAGGAGTCCCGCCTACCGTCTTGGGCGCTTGTTTGCCATTTACGAGAGCGTGCAGCGCATGGCGCTCGGCCAGGTGAACGCGACCATCAAGGACAGGTACTTCGGTGCCGCTTCAGCCACGCCGGCGTCCGTGTTTCCACTGCTGGAGCGCAACTCTGCGAGCCATCTGGCGGCCCTCCGGAAGGGCGACAAGGGGGGGCTTGCGCATTGGTTCGACGGGCAGATCGATGACATTCTGTCAGGTCTGGATACGGCTTTTCCGCGGAGCCTGAGCCTCGCGGACCAAGGGCGTTTCGCCATCGGCTATCATCACCAGCGAGAATCGAGACGGAGTCCGGACGGCGAGACCAGCTCGGCCGACGCCAACGGCTCGGCGGTGGAATCGGGTCCGAACACAGACCAGGAATGACCATGGGCGTGCTCACCAACCGCTACGACTTCGTGTACCTCTTCGACGTGG
>JAPOYW010000175.1 GCA_026706425.1 Gammaproteobacteria bacterium | reverse complement strand
GGGGGACAGAGGTAGCCAGTTCAACTGACACGCGGTGAGCAGTTGCCGCCCTCGTGCAACAACAGTCGCCACAATGAACGAGCCTAGGAGGCATCGCGATGGGCAGGCGACGCACGATCAACGCGAACGACACACTCAACCCGTCAGGCGGGCCGCGCACTTGGAAGAAGAAGCCGTTGGCAGCCGCCATCTCGGCTGCCGTCGCCACCACCGGAGGCGCGGGTGCCGCAGAAATCGAGACCGTCGTAGTCACCGCGACCAAGCGCGAGGAGAGTGCGCAGGACGTGACGATCTCCGTGCAGGCCGTCACCGGCGATACGCTTCGGGAGTTGGGAATCGAGACGTTCGACGAGTACGCGGATTACCTTCCCAATGTCGTCAGCGGCGGCAATGGCCCCGGCAAGCGGGAACTCTACATCCGCGGCAGCGCCACGGAACAGTCGGGCGTCACCATCACCGCGGCTCAGGGTTCCGCACCTGGCGTCGCACTCTACGTCGACGAGCAGCCGGTTTCCTTCGGCGGCCGCAACCTCGATGTCTTCGCGGCGGACCTAGAACGGATCGAAGTGCTGGCAGGCCCGCAAGGCACCCTGTTCGGTGCCAGCTCGCAGTCGGGCAACCTGCGTCTCATTACCCGCAAGCCCGAGCACGGCAAGCTGGATGCCGGGTTCAACACGCGGTTCGCCACCACGGCGGACGGTTCGAACAGCGCCGGCGCAGACGGTTTCCTGAACCTGCCGCTGTCCGACACCCTGGCGCTGCGGGTCGTCGTCTACAACGACAGCCAAGGCGGCTGGATCGACAACATACCCGCCACGTTCACGCCGAGCGGCGAGGTCGTCGACCGCAACAACGTCGCTGGCTACGGTCCACCCTTGACCGGTGCCGACTCCGTGGAGAGCGCCCGCAACGACGCCATCGTTCAAGACGACTGGAACGAGGCCGAGTACCGGGGCGGGCGCTTCAGCCTCGCCTACGAAATCAGCGACAACTGGGACGCACTCGTCCAGCACAGCCATCAGACCCTCGAGGCGGAAGGTTCGTTCATCGTCGACACGAACCTCGGCCAAGACCATGCCTCGGCGCGGTTCTCCCCGGAATACAACCGGGACAGTTTCGGATTGACCACTTGGACGCTTAGCGGGCGGATCTCCGGCCTGGACGCAATCTACACCGGCGGCACCCTGAACCGTGATGTCGACGGCATCATCGACTACACGCACTACAACAACGGTGGCGGCTACATCACCTACTACCTGTGCAGCGGCAACGTCTACGACGCCACCGACGTGAACAACTGCTACGACCCCACCAAGCAATACACCGAAGACACGGCGAACTCGCGCACGACCCACGAGTTCCGGGTGGCAACGGATGCCTCCCGACGCATCCGCCTGCTCGGCGGGGTCTACACCAACTCGTTCGAGACCAACCACATCGGCGAATTCCAGTACGCCTCCGCCAACGACGCCTTCGGTGAACACGTCTCGAGCTACTACAACGACAACTCGGGCGACGGGTTCCTGCTCGGCAACATCACGATTCCGACGGACGGCACAAACGCGGGCCCGGAACCTCGCTCGCCGTTCACCGTGTTCTTCAACGACTACACGCGGACCGAGGAAGAGACCGCGTTCTTCGGCGAGGTCGCCGTCGACCTGACCGACCAGTGGACGCTGTCTTTCAGCGCCCGCTACTACGATCTCACCACGCAGTTGCAGGGCGCTTCGAACTTCGCCTTCGGTTGCCGGTACGGCATCGAGCCGCAAGGGTTCGGCAACTCGGTGCGAACCGCCGACGGGCGCTGCAACAGTCACGCGTTCAGCAACGACGTGACAGCCCGCTTGCAGACCCTGGCTGACTATGTCTCGACCGGCGACGACAACGTGATCTTGAGCGCTCGCAGTCCGAACGGGGCGCGGAACATGTTCCGGGGCGGCGGCAGCAACGCGGCCACCCTGGCGGCGATCAAGGCCGGGCACCTGAGTCTCGAAGGGCTGCAGTCCGACGGCTCCATCAACGAGACCGACACCATCGTCAAGGCATCGCTCGGCTGGACGCCGAACGACAACCTGCTGTTGTTCGCGACCTACGCCGAGGGCTACCGCCCTGCCGCGCAGAACCGCAATGCCGGGCAACTGTCAACGAACCAATCCGGGGTCTACGAAAACTACGTTGTGCCCGCCACCGCGCTCACCGACGAGATTTCGAGCGTGGAGGTCGGTCTGAAAGGGGATTTCGTCGGGTTCTACGTCAATGCCACGTACTTCCAGACGGCGATCGACGAGTTGCAGGTTTCCCGTTTCGACCCGTCGAACGTCGCCTTTCTGTACTTCCTCGAGAACATCGGGGACGCGAAGAGCAGCGGCTTCGATATGGAAGTGCAATGGGTACCGACCGGCAACCTTCTGATTGCGGGCTCGGCGAGCTTCCTCCGGACCGAACTGACCCGGCTGAACCGGCAGTTGTCCGGCATCGCCGTACCGGTAGGAAGCGAGCTGCCGTTGTCGCCGGAGTTCGCCGGCAACCTTCTTTTCCGCTACGACTTCACCCTCACCGGCATGCAGGCCAATGCCTATGTGCGCGGCAGCGTCACGTATCGCGGAGAGACCGTATCCGGCATCGTGGGCAGCGCCGAGTTCATGGACGACACCCTGTTCCGCCAGTCCGGAAGCTACTCGGGACTTGAGCTACAGGAAGAGGGCGGCAACTACGGCACCATCGCGATTCCCAGCGGGTTACCCAGAAACACGCGCTTCGTGAACCCGGCGGCGACGACCATGAACGTCGCCTTCGGCGTCGAGAAGGAAGGGTGGGGCGCCGAGTTGTACATCGACAACCTCAACGACGAGCCGGCCCAGGTCATGCAGATCGCCGGTCACTACACCCCGGTGGTGTCCGAACAGCGACCTCGCACGATGGGGTTGAGATTCTCCTTCGCACTCGAATGACCCACCGTAGGAAATAGGGATTGGGGCGAACCCTGGTTCGCCCGTTTTCTCTACGGTGTAGGCTTGGAGCCTCACCGCCACAACCGGCCCCGTGTCCACTAGCCAAGATCGCGTTCGCCAAGCGCAACACCTGCTGAGCCAAGGCGCACCCGCCCGGGCCGCCGAATTGATGGGCGACGTGCTGACCGCCGAACCGGACAACATCGAAGCCGCCTACGCGCTGGCAGTCGCCCAGAGACTCCAACACGCATGGACCGACGCTCTCGACACGCTTGCGGGAGTTCTTCGCCGAAAACCCAACTTCGGCCGCGCCCACCAGGAGGTCGGCTACAACCACATCGCCATGCGGAACTTCCCACGAGCAGGCGCTGCATTCGAGCGGGCGGTCAACAACGATCCGTCACTCGTGAACAGCTGGAAATGCCTAGCCAAGCTGTACCAAGACAGCGGCAACGCGAAGCGACTCGCCACGGTCGCCGATCAGCTTGTGTTCCTCGAGTCTCTGCCCGTCGAACTGCTGACGGTCATCAGCTACCTGTCCGACGACCGTCTCGGCGACGCCGAGCGTGCCTGCAAGCACTTCCTGCGGGAAAACAAGACCCACGCCGAGGGCATGCGGCTGCTCGCCGAGATCGCGACCCGGAACAAGACCTACGACGAGGCCGAGTTCCTGCTCGAGAGCTGCGTCGAATTCCATCCCGCGCACAGGAACGCGCGCATCCAGTACGTCAACATCCTCATGCGGGTGCAGAAATTCGCCAAGGCGTTCGACGAAGCCCAACGGCTTCTAGACGACCATCCCGACGACACCGAGCACATCCGTGCGCTCTACGCCTCCGCCTGCGCCGGGATCGGGAGGAACGGCGAGGCCGTCGACAGCTACGAACTATTGATGCGCGAGCATCCCGACAACCACATCTTCCCGGTGTCGCTGGCCCATGTGCTGAAGGCCGACGGCGACTTCGACAAGGCCGTTGCGCTCTACCGAAAGGCGTACCGGATCAAGCCCGATCACGGCGACGCGTACTGGAGCCTCGCGAACACCAAGTCCTACCAGTTCACAGACGACGAACTGGCCCGCATGGGGTCCTTGGCGGCGGATATGGACACCAACGAGTCCGATCGAATCCAGGTCTGCTTCGCCCTGGGCGACGCGTACGAACGTCGGGGCGAGCACGAACCCTCGTTCCGCTACTACCAGCAGGGCAATGCGCTCAAACAGCCCCACACCTATCACAGCGCCAAGCACCTGCAGGTGCGGATCGACAGCCAGATCGAGGTCTGCACCCGCGAGCTCTTCGATGCCAAGCCGGGCGTCGGCTGCACGGCCCCCGACCCGATCTTCATCGTCGGCCTGCCGCGCGCCGGCTCGACCCTCCTGGAGCAGATCCTGTCGTCACACTCCCAGGTGGACGGCACCATGGAGCTGCACAACATCCTGAACCTCGCCAAGCGTCTTCGCGGGCGGGACGAACCGGGCGGCAAGCCCCGCTATCCGGCGATACTCGCCGAGTTGGAGGACGGCTACTTCCGGCGCTTCGGCGAGCAGTTCATCGACGACACGCGGGCCTACCGGGGCGACTCGGCATTCTTCATCGACAAGATGCCGAACAATTTCTTCCACATCGGCCTCATCCGCCTGATCCTGCCGAACGCCAAGGTGATCGACGCCCGCCGGCATCCCATGGCGTGCTGCTTCAGCGGCTACAAGCAGTTGTTCGGCGAGGGCCAGGAGTTCTCCTACGGCCTGGCCGAGATCGGCAACTACTACCGGCAGTACGTCAAGCTCATGGACCACTGGGACCGGGTGCTGCCGGGATTCGTGCTGCGCGTCCAGCACGAGGACGTGGTCGACGACCTCGAAGGCCAGGTTCGACGGGTTCTAGAATTCTGCGGGCTACCGTTCGAGCAGGCGTGTGTCGACTACCACGAAACCGAACGCAGTATCCGCACGCCGAGTTCCGAACAGGTGCGCCAGCCGATCTTCCGGACGAGCCTCGGGCAGTGGCGGAACTACGAGCCCTGGCTGCACCCGTTGAAGGACGCCTTGGGGCCCGAAATCCGAGAACGCTACGGAATCGCGGCGACCTGACGCGTTCGTGTACGCCGCACCGTCGGCCGTACTTCAGTTCACGGCGCAACGGAATCCATCGCCCGATGGCCGAGGTCGACGACTCGGTGTTCGAGCAGGTCTCGAACCGTGTCGACAATGTGAGCACGGTGGCGCAGGCAGGTTCCGCCCTTGAACACCAGATGTCTGAGAAGCCCCGCGTCGTGCAAACCGCCGAGCATCTCGACGTGGAGAAGCTCTTTCTGTACGACGGGCGTACATGCTTGGAGTCCCGGCGCACGTCTGACGACCTCACCGGCGACGGCGAGGAAATCAAGCGGCGGATTCATGCGCTTGCCCATTCGGCGACGATTTCGGCGTGTTCTTCCATGTCGACCAGGGGCCCACCCGAGCGCCGCGACCGCCTGAAGTCCTCCAGCACCATGTCGGGAGGAGCGAACAGCACGTCGAACCGATCACCGTACACGGCACATCTCACGATCTCGTCGCCGGTGCGGGAGACACGGGTGAACTCCACCCGCCCGTAGGGCGTCGAGAACTCGCCGCTCGCACCGGTGCTCACGAACGTGAAAACAAACGGAACCTGGCTGATCGAGCCGACGTCGGACAAGGCGAACTCGTAGCGTCGGTCCGACAAGAGATTTCCGTGATGATACTTATTGGTGACAATACGAGCAAGCGTCCTCACCAGTGGCCAGATGCCTGCCGCCTCTCCTGCCAACGTTCGTAGTCGGGCAGCCGCAGCCCGTAGCGCGCCAGCACGCCTTCGTGCAACCGCCGCAGATCGTCGATCACATGTGTCCGGACGAGAGCGCGGTGTTCCGCAGCAGCCTGTTCCAAGCGAGCGTCGATCCAGGCCAGGGTGTCCGGCGGCAGCGTGGTGACCACGCCGCGTACCGTGTCCTTGATGAGATCCCGGTACGCCATCCGCACGGGATCGGGATCCCCGAGGTTCTGCTTGATGGTCAGGTACTCCTGCGTGGAGCGCTCGTAGGCCCAGACACAGAGGTCGCGCAGCAGTTCGATCCGGGTGAGTTCGTAGACGCCAAGGACCGCACGGGTATAGGCCGACGCGGGCACGTCGAGAAACGTCAACGGGCAAAGGTTCGCGCGGAGCAGCGGTAGATTGGCGAGCAGCCGGGACGTGCGTTTGTTCACGTCGGCGAACGGTTGCAGGTAGGGAATGTGGACCATCGCGAAAAACGACTGCTCGAAGGGGTCGGCGATCTGCGCGGCCGTGTCCAGCAGCACATCGAACATCTCGTCGACCTGGGCGGGAACCGTCGGTGGTCGGTAAACGCTCCTGCCGATGTCTACCATGTGTCGCCGTAGGCGGCCTTCGTCGGCCGGGTTGGGAAGCAGGTTCTCGGCGAGGGCGCTGTGCAGATTGAGCACGGTGTACCGGTTGAACTCGACGATGTCGGCATTGTCGACGAGCATCTCGATCGCCGCTTTGTGGTTCAGGATCATTTGCGTTTCGATCGCCGCCTTTCCCTCGGCGGCCTCCCCGCGCTCGATCAATGCCCGCGTATCGAGCCAGGTATAGGTGTTGCCCTCCATATGGCTCGACGCCCACGACAGGTCGATCAACAACCTGTCGAGGATCGCGCGGCCGTACGTTCCGGCCGGGGCGCCTGCGCTGGCGACCGCGTCGGGTTGGCCCAATCCCCGGAGTCGGCACCGCAGCGGTTCCGGAAGGTAGTACGTGTCGTTCGGTCGGTATCCGGTCAGGAATTCGCGGCTGTAGCCCACGG
>JAPOYW010000505.1 GCA_026706425.1 Gammaproteobacteria bacterium | reverse complement strand
TCCCAACGCGCGCATGGACGAGGCGGCGCAGATCGCCAAGTCGGCGGCTGCCAACGCCAAGGTGGGGGATCCGAACGCGGCCGACACCACCATCGGTCCGGTGGTCTCCGAAGTCCAGTTCGACAAGATCCAGGGACTGATCGAGAAGGGCATCGAGGAGGGCGCCACGCTCGAGTGCGGCGGCCCCGGCCGGCCCGACGGGTTGAATGCGGGCTACTACGTTCGACCGACCGTGTTCTCCCACGTCAGCAACGACATGACCATTGCCCGCGAGGAGATCTTCGGACCCGTGCTGTCGCTGATCGGCTACGAGGACGACGACGAGGCGGTCAGGATCGCCAACGACACCGCCTACGGTCTGTCCGGCTACGTCTCCGGCACCAGCGACCGCGCCCGGGACGTCGCGCGGCGGATCCGCACGGGCAATGTTCACCTGAATGGAGCGCCCGTCGACAACAAGGCGCCGTTCGGCGGCTACAAGCAGTCGGGCAACGGACGGGAATGGGGTCGCTACGGTTTCGAGGAATTCCTCGAAGTCAAGGCGATCATGGGCTACAACCAGTAGCGGATAGCTTGAGGGATCCATGGCGGTTTGCCCGCCGCCATGGATCCGCGACATCCCATTTGGCGCGGCATCGCGCCGGCGCTAGGATTGGCGCGTGCTTACGTTCGCACTTACTGCCCTCGCCTGCGCTCCTTCGTCGCCGCGACGGCGCCCTGGAGTCGCTAGGTCCCGACGCCGGTTTGCCTGGAGCCTCGTCGTACTCGCCATATTCGCCGTACCGGCGCAGGCGTCGACGTCGCAGGTCGATCCCGCCGTGCTCGACGACGTCTACCGGGAGCAGAACATCCAGCGGCAATTGCCGATCGGCGCACCGCCCACGCTGCCGGCTCGCGGTTTACCGATTCCCGTCGCGTTCGCCTGGATCCTGCTGGGTGCAGCAGTAGTCGGGACCGCAGCGCTCGCCCTGTGGCTGGTGGGCTACAAACTCGACGGTGTGGCCCCGAGCCGCCGGAGTCGTCGCGAGCAACAACCCGAACTCGACCCGGAAGGCGCGGATTCCGAACCAGCCGTACCGGCGGATTGGCTTCGGATGGCGGACGATCTGGCGCGGCAAGGCCGATTCGGGGAAGCCATCCACCTGTTGCTGCTCGGCGTACTGGGAACGTTGGGCTTGGCCGATCCTTCGTCGCAAGCCACCACCGCGCGGGAAATCGCGCGGCGCAACGCGGGGCTGCTTCGGGAGCGCCTGACGGCCCTGGTGCTGGCTTCGGAACTCGTACACTTCGGCGGTCGATCCGCATCGCGAGAGCAGTTCGACCGTTGCCGACGGGATGCCGAGGAGATTGACAACGCGGTCGCTCCCGGCGTCGCGTAGGGCCAGCCCACACGCCGTGCCCGCCCACACCGACCAGATTCTCACCCGGCGGTCCGCGGCCCTGCTTATCCTCATCGGCGGCGCGGCGTTCTGCGCGGTGCTGGTACTCCTGGTCCTGGTGGATCCGACCGAGCGCACCGTCACCAAGCCGAGCAGCTATTCGCGATCAGCCGTGGGACATGCCGCCCTGGCGAGCCTGCTGCGCGAGGCGGGCTACCGTGTCCAGGTCAACCGAAGCCGACAAGCCCGGGGGATCGCCGATGACGATCTGCTGTTGGCCCTCGAACCGGATCTCGACCTCAACACCGTGGCGGATCTCCAACGCCTCATGGAGGGGAAGCACCGGGTGCTGGTGGCACTACCCAAGTGGCGGCAGCAAGAAATCGGCCTGTCCCCGGGGTTGCCGCGCGGATGGATCGAAGACGCGACCCTTCTGGCGGAGAACACGGCAGGCAAGGTCGCTCGCGGAATCGTCGTGCCGGCCAAAGTCGGAAGGCCGGAGTCGGCAATCGCCTGGACCGACCCGCTTGGCCTTGGATCGCCCGACATCGAACGACCCCAACTGATCGTCGACAGCGAGCTACAACCGCTCCTTGCGACCAGGCAGGGCGGCATTCTTGTTGGCGAAGTGCCCGTCGAGGGCCGGACGGCGGCCAAGACCGTCGTGCTGGCCGATCCCGACCTCATCGCGAACCACGGCCTGCATCGCGGCAACAACGCCCGCCTGGTGCTGGGCTTGATCGAGCGGCTGCTGCCGTCGACCGATGCGACCATCCACTTCGACGAGTCGCTGCACGGTTTCGCCATCGTGCCGAGCCTGGCTCGGCTGCTCCTGGCACCGCCTTTCCTCGCTGCGACGCTGCTCGCGCTGGGCGCCATCGCGGCCATCGTCTGGCGCGCCGCCGCAGGGTTCGGCAGCTATCGCCCGTCGAGCGCCGAGATGCCCGTCTTCGGGAGCGGCCACGAAACCCTGCTGCGCAATGCCGGCCGGCTTCTCGCCGCTGGGGACCATGCCGCCTACATCGCCGAACGCTACGGCATCGCGACGTTGGAGGAAGCGGCACGTCGCCTCCACGTCGGACATTCGGGACCCCACGCCAGCAACCGCAAAGAGACCGAGTTGCGTGGCATTCTTCAGGGTATCGCCAGCCGTCGCGGGATTCGTACGCGGCTTCCCGACGCCCGGACCCTGCGACCCTTGGTGAAGGCTCGCCGCTACTACGATTGGATGGAGGAGATGTTCGGTGGATCCAGACCAGGTCGCGACGCTCGCTGAGGGAATAAGGGCGGAAGTTCACAAGGCGGTCGTTGGCCAGGAGGCCACGCTCGATCTGCTTCTCGTGGGACTGCTCTCGGACGGGCATGTGCTGATCGAAGGCGTACCGGGCACCGCAAAGACGATGATCGCGCGGTGCTTCGCGGCCAGCCTCGACCTCGACTTCGGCCGCATCCAGTTCACGCCGGACCTGATGCCCGGAGACGTAATCGGCACCAACATCTTCAACTTCTCGGACTCCCGGTTCGTGCTCACCAAGGGTCCGGTATTCACCCAGATCCTGCTTGCCGACGAGGTCAACCGCACCCCGCCGAAGACCCAGGCGGCGTTGCTTCAGGCCATGCAGGAGCATGCCGTGACGATCGACGGCGTGGACTACGCACTGCAGGACGGCTTCATGGTCGTGGCAACGCAGAATCCCATCGAGCAGCAGGGCACGTACCCGCTGCCCGAGGCGCAACTCGACCGCTTTCTGTTCAAGCATGTCATCGACTACCCCTCCCGCGACGACGAGCGCGGCATCGTGTCGGCCCACGGCAGCCGGACGGCGATGATGAGCCCAGACGCGTTCGGCATCCAGGGCGTGGCGGGAATGGCCGACGTCCAGGAGGTTCGATCCTTCGTCGAGGGCATCCGGCTCGGCGACGACCTCGTGGACTACGTCGTCGATCTCGTTCGAGCGAGTCGCGAGCACCCCGGTTTGACCTTCGGCGCTTCCCCGCGTGCTGCCAACATGCTTGCGGTCGCCTCGCGCGCCTACGCGGCGCTCGATGGCCGGGACTACGTTATCCCGGACGACATCAAGTACCTCGCTCGGCCGACCCTGCGGCACCGCGTCGTGCTCTCCCCCGCTTCGGAGATCGAAGGCCTCGACGCCGACGGGATCGTCGACCAGATCATCGACTCAACGCCGGTGCCCAAGTGATCCATCCGACCACGCGCGCCGCCGTTGCCCTCGGCGTTGCCGCCCCCGCCGCACTGGTCGTCGCGTTCGCCGCACCCGCGTGGTGGGTGTTCGGTCCGGTCTGGCTGGTCGTCGTGCTGGCGGCCGTCGGCGCCGATGCATTCCGTCTCGCTAGACGGCGCATCATCACCGATGTGCAGCCGCCGGCCGTTCTCTACGTGGGCGAACCGGATCGAGTCGCCGTCCGGATCACCTGCCCGGCGACCATGGCCGTCGACTTCACCATCGATGTCGACGGTCCCACCGGGTTGTTGGAACCCCAGACCGCCCAGATCCCGGAGGCGGGCACGGCCGAACGGTTCGTCGAGATCCGGCCGCACCGCCGCGGCAACGTGCGTCTGACCGGGATCTGGCTGCGCGCACAAGGCCCGCTCGGGTTCGCGGCCCGAACGCTGCGCCGCCCCCTCGACGGCGAGTGTCCCGTGGTTCCCAACGTCGCCGCGGTGACGCGCCAGGCGATAGCCTTCGCGGCGCGCGACGCGCCGCTAGGCGTCAAACCGCAGTTCCAGAAGGGCGCGGGCAGCGAGTTCGAGGCGCTGCGCGAATACGCGGCGGGACTCGACACCCGCACCATCGACTGGAAGCACTCGGCGCGGCACCGCAAGCTGCTCTGCAAGGAGTTTCAGACGGAGCGCAACCACCATGTCGTGCTGGCCCTCGACACCGGCCACCTGATGGCGGAGACGGTCGACGGCTTGCCGAAGCTCGACCACGCCATCGGCGCGCTGCTGCTGCTCGGCTACGTATCGCTGAAAGCGGGCGACCGGGTCGGCCTCGCCGCATTCGACGCCCGAACCCGAGCCTTCGTCTCGCCCGCCGCCGGCGTCGGCACCATGGCACGTCTGCAACGGGCGCTGGCAGGGGTGGACTACAGCACCGAGGAAACCAATTTCACGCTGGCGCTCGCCGAACTGCGCGGTCGCCTGGCACGCCGGTCGTTGGTCGTCGTCGCCACGGATTTCGTCGACACGGTAACGGCGGACCTCATGATCGACAACGTGGCCTACCTCGCGAAACGGCATCTCATCATCTTCGTCGCGTTGCGCGATACGTCGCTCGGGCGCCCGTTCGAACGCCGACCGGAGGATCTCGAGGGCGTGGCCCGGGCCGTGGTGGCCTACGACCTGATGCGGGAACGCCAAGCCGTGTTCGCCAAGCTCGCACGACTCGGCGTGCTCTGCATCGAAGCGCCTGCCGCCCATCTCGGGCCGGCGCTTGTCAACCGCTATCTCGCCGTCAAGGCGAGAGACGAGATCTAGCGCAGGCGCCCCCGGTCGACGAGTGATGACGACAGTACGGCATCCAAACTCGACCGCCGCAGACAAATAGCACAATGTCGGACGACCTTCTGAAGAGTTTTCGGTTCCGGATCGAACGCGAGGCCAAGTGGCGCGAACTCGAAGCGTTGATCGTACGTGCCGAGAAGGACGGCTTGGGTTCCCTGGACGCCGACGAGCTGGTGCGGACGCCGGGGCTATACCGGGCCTGCATGTCGTCGCTGTCCGTTGCGCGGAACCTATCCTTCGATGCCAACCTGCGCGCCTACCTGGAGTCCCTTTGCCTGCGCGCCTATTTCGTGGTTTACGGCGTGCGCACCGGGTTCGGACAGGTGCTCGCCGCCTTCCTGCGTCGCGACTTTCCGCAGGCGGTCCGGTCGACCTGGCCGGCCACCGTACTCGCCGCATTGCTGCTTTTCGGGGGGACCGTGACCGGATGGGCCATCATCGCCCAGGAACCCGCCTGGTTCGAAGCCTTCGTCGATCCGAGCATGGCCCAAGGACGAACGCCGGATGCAACCCGCGAGGAACTCACCGAGACGATCTTCCGCAAACCCGATGCAGCGGATCAGCTCATGGCATTTGCCACATTTCTGTTCCAGAACAACGCCCGTGTCGGCATGCTCTGTTTCGCCCTGGGTGCCGCATTCGGTGTGCCGGTCGTCCTGCTGCTGTGCTACAACGGGCTCGGTATCGGCGCCCTCTGCGCCGTCTTCGCAGGCAAAGGGCTTACCGTGGAGTTCCTCGCCTGGCTCGCCATCCACGGCACCACCGAACTCACGGCCATCGTTCTCTGCGGCGGCGCCGGGTTCCACCTGGCCGGCGCCATGATCAATCCCGGACGGCGCACCCGCCTGACGGCGCTCCGGGAAACCGGGCGCACCGCGACGACCCTGGTGGTGGGCGCCGTCGTCATGCTGTTCGCCGCCGCGGTGCTCGAAGGTCTCGGCCGGCAACTGATCACGGACACGCAGGTGCGCCTCGCCATCGGCGGAACCATGCTCGCGCTGTGGGTCGTATACTTCGCGTTTAGCGGTCGACGTGGGTCCGCAAACCCGGTCCGCCATGGCGACTAGCACCGCCCTGCGGTCGGTCCTCACGCCCGAGGGCGTGCCCATCGAGGTCGAACTGGCCGATCACGGTGCCCGCGCCGGCGCGTTGCTGATCGACCTGCTGATCATCATCGGCACGCTCCTGATCGTCGGGTTGGTCCTCGCACTCGCTGCATTTCTGGCGCCCGGCGTCGCCTTCGCTCTGCTCGCCATCCTCTCGTTCCTGCTGCGTTGCCCGTTTTTCATCTATTTCGAACTGCGCTGGCGGGGCCAGACGCCCGGCAAGCGGGTGTTCAAGCTGCGGGTCGTGGACCGTCGCGGCGGCGCGCTATCGCCAAGGGCCGTGGCGGCGCGGAACGTCACCCGGGAGGTCGAAGTCTTCATGCCGGTCACCCTGCTCCTGGCGCGACCTTCCGCCGAGGACCTAAGCGGCATGGACAACCTGCTGGTCGTGGCGGCACTGGTCTGGCTCGCCATCTTCGTGCTGATGCCGCTCTTCACCCGCGACCGGCTGCGCATCGGCGACATGGTCGCCGGCACCTGGGTGGTCCGCTCCGAACCCGTTGCGCTGCTGCGGGACCTGACCACGAATCCCCCGTCCCGGCGCTACCGGTTCACAGCCGCCCACCTCGACGTCTACGGCATCGCCGAGTTGCAGGTTCTCGAGCGGCTGCTCCGCCAACCGAATACGCAGGCCACGCTGGACACCAAGAAGGAGGTGCTCGAACGCATTCTCGACAAGATCGCCTGGCCCGACCGGGAATCCCTCGACAGGGAGTCGTTCCTGAACGAGTACTACGCCGCATTGCGCGCGCATCTCGAACAGCGCGCCCTGTTCGGCGACCGCCGGGCCGACAAGGACGAAGCGGCGAGGCGGCGCG
>JAPOYW010000186.1 GCA_026706425.1 Gammaproteobacteria bacterium | reverse complement strand
GTAGTTTCGGCCTGTCCATGGAAGCCGCGCACCATGTTCGGGCTCACAACGCGGGCGACGCGTTGCTGGTGATCTCGCCGGAGCATGTCGACACCTTGCAGCGCGACGGCTTCACCAAGGACGACATCCGCGAACAGATTCAGAAAGTGACCGCCCGACCGCTCGCCGACTTGGCATCCACCGAGGACGCCGGCGGCGGGTTGTCGCCGGAACGCCTGGCCGCGATGCCGGAAGAGCGCCGCAGCCGACCGACGCCGAAGTTCGCCTCCAGGGGCAACATCCACATCGTGGTCGCAGGTGCCGAGGCCGGCAAGTTCTCCGGGGTCTTCCACGGCTGGGCGGGCGGCGAGATCGGCTCGATGCCCGTATCAGTGAGAATCGAAGATTGAGTTTGGGACTCACACGCGAGACATTTAGACGGAGGAAAAGAAGGAGGAACCATGACCACCATCCTTGACCCCACGGACGAGCGGGTACCCGTGGCGCGCACGGTGACGCCGCGCACGGGTGCGATCCGGGGCAACGTCGCCCTGCTCGACATCTCGAAGCCGCGCGGCAACATCCTGCTCGACCGGCTCGAGACGCAGCTTGCCGAGCGCTTGCCCGACGTCACTGTCAACCGCTACGCGAAGCCGACGTTCACCAAGCCGGCGCCGGACGCGCTGCGGCGGGACATCCGCGACACGAACGACTTCGTCATCGAGGCGCTAGCCGACTGAGGCTCCTGTACCACGTGCAGTTTGCATGACACGGTATGGTTCGAGATCCAGGGGGTTCCCTCGGTCAGCATCGCTTCTTCGGAGTTCGTCGACGCGGCATCGGCCCAAGCCGAGGCGCTCGGCATGAACGACGCGCGCCGGGTGTTCGTCGCGCATCCCATCCAGGACGCGACGGACGACGAGATGCGCGCCAAGGCGGACGAGTGTGTTGACGCGGTGGTGGCGGCCCTGACCTCGTAGGGGCCGGGCTTGTCCCGGCCCGCGCCGAATCTTCTGTTTGCGTTCAATGCGGGCGGGGGGGGCGCCCTTCGGGCCCGATAGCACCGCCCCTACGGAACTCCGGCTAAACGATCAAGGTGGAAAGCGGCCATGCAACTCGCCTCGCTCGGCGGGCGGCGTCCAGTGTAGGTCGTATCCCCGGCGCAGACGTTTCAAGGCGCGGCAGCGGGCCTTGTGGAATCGAAGATCGGCCTTCAGCAGGTCTTGGAGTTGCTCCGCGACGAGTTGGCTGAGCGAGCTGCCCCGTCTGGCCGCTAGAACCTTGGCCTGACGAGCGGTCTCCTCGTCGAGGCGAATGGTGATGTTGGTCATCATGGCTCGTCCAAGAAACCGGTTGCGTCAGTAGACGGCGCCGCCGGCGCGTAGTTCCTCGATCTCGTTCGGCGCAAAGCCGAATTCGGCCAGCACGCGGTCGCTGTCGGCCCCAGGGTCCGGCGCGGCGTGGTCGAAGCACTCCGGGTGCGGAAAGCGCGAGAGGTTGATCGGTGAGCGAATAAGGTTCACCTCACCGAGTTCGGCATGCGCGGCACGCTTTGCCATACCCAAGTGTCTAGCCTGGGGGTTCTCGAACCCTCCTTGGATGTCGCCGATGGGGCCGCAAGGGACGCTCGCCGCGTTCAGTTTGCCAACAACCTCCTCCACCGGCAGGTGCGCAATCGCCTTCTCGATCTCCGCGTTCAACTCGACCTTCGCGGCGCGGCGTTTGCGCACCGAGTCGTAGCGCTCGTCGACAAGTAGCGAATCAGCCCCGACGGCTTCGCAGAAGCTCTTCCACATCCGATCCGACGGCGCAGCGATGTTGACGTGGCCGTCCTTGCACCGGAACGCGCCCATGGGCGTCGCGGTGGGATGGTCGTTGCCCTGCTGGCCGGGAACGTCGCCCAGCATCGTGTAGCGGGCACCTTGGAAATCGAGCTTGTTCAGCATCGCTTCCAGAAGCGACGTGTGGACCCACTGCCCTTCCCCGGTCTTCTCCCGATGCAGAAGCGCCAGCAGGATCCCCTGGCCCAGGAACATGCCGGCTGCCGTGTCGCTGATCGCGATCCCGACCCGCATCGGCCCCCGACCCGGTTCGCCGGTGATGGACATCAAACCGCTCATGCCCTGGACGATCTGGTCGACCCCGGGCCGTTTGCTGTACGGACCGTCCTGGCCGAAACCGGAGATGCTCGCGTAGACGATCGACTCGTTCACGGTCTTGACCGACTCGTAGTCGACCTGCAGCCGATGCTTCACCTCGGCGCGGAAATTCTCGACGATGACGTCCGCTTTCGCCGCCAAGGTCATGAACAGTGCGAGGCCCTCGGGATCCTTCAGGTTGATGCACAGGCTTCGCTTGTTGCGGTGCAGGTTCTGCTCGTCCGGTCCCCGCCGCGCGCCGGTCATGGCGCCGCCCACCGCGGGTGGCGCTTCGATCTTGATCACGTCGGCACCCCAATCCGCGAGAAGCCGCACGGCGGTCGGGCCGGCGCGCGCGATGGTGAGATCCAGGACGGTGTACCCGGCAAGGGGGCCGTTCATGGCGGACTCCGAGGACTCGAAAGCGCTAGCCTACCCTCTCGATCACAAAAGCCGAAAGGGCAACTGCGTGCGCTACCAGTGGCTCCTCCAACGATTCCAGCGGTAGAGCACGGCGGCGAAGGCGTTGTACGCGAGACGAGCGACTTGCTGGACCACCGGAAGCCGAACCAGGCGGGCGGCCCAGTGCCGTCGAGGCGTTGCCGCCATCAACTCGGTGATCGCGTCGGCGCCCACGTGCAGCTCGCCCTGGGCATCGACGACGTGGAGCCGCTCGCGGACGAATTCCAGATCCGCGCCGATCTCGGCAACCGCGCGGTTCTCCGCGTGTACATCGATCCACTCCACCGGCGCACCGCAGGCGTCGAGTTTGACGCGCTGGCACCGGATTCCCGCGTCACAGACCGGGCAGGCGCTGTTGTAGTAGACCTTGGTGACCATCAGGACAGCGCCCTAGCGAGGGCGGCATCGATCTCGGGGAATCGGAACTCGAAACCGCTGTCGAGCGCCTTGGCGGGAACGGACCGTTGGCTCGCCAGCATGAGTTCCCGCGCCATGTCGCCCAGCGCCCCCACTAGCAGGACTCGCGGCAGGACGAACCACGCTGGCCGACGTAGGGCCCGGGCCAGCGCCTTGGTGAACTCCCTATTGGTGACCGCGTGGGGCGCGACGGCGTTCACGGGGCCTCGGAGCGCTTCATCGGTCGAGGCGAAGGCGATCAGCCGTGCGAGGTCGTCCCGTTCGATCCAGGACATCCACTGCCTGCCCGAACCGAGCCTTGCGCCAAACCCCAGGTCGAAGGGCGTCAGCAGCTTGGCCAGGAGTCCGTCCTCGCGTCCGAGGACGAGACCGATCCGCAACATGACGACGCGGACGCCGTGGCGTTCGGCTTCAGCCGACGCGGCTTCGGCTGCCTCGCAACTGCGATGCGCAAAGCAGTCCCGGTAGTCGGCGCCCTCGTCGAGCACCGCTTCGCCACGATCGCCGTACCAGCCCACCGCCGAAGCGCCGATCAAGACCTTCGGCTTTGTTTCGAGGCGGCGGATGAGTTCGATCAACCGCTTCGCCACTTCGGGTCGGGAACGCTCGATGCGCTCGCGTCTCGCCGGGGTCCAGGGTCCTCCCGCCACGGGTTCCCCCGCCAGGTGAACGATCATGTCGAACCGTTCGCTGGAGTCGATCTGATCGAGACCCGTCACCACGCGAAACGGGGCGTTGAGATTCCGGGCGCGTTGGGTGTCCCGCGTAAGAACCGTGACCTCGTGCCAGTCGCCCGCGAGTGCCTCGGTCAGTCGTCGGCCCACGAACCCGGTGCCACCGGTCACGAGCCAGCGTTGGCGGTCCGGCAAATCCAAGCGCAGCGGCCTCGTTCGGAATCGGTCCACGCGGCGGGCGGCGGCGAAGTCTCGGATCGCCATGCCTACCAACCCGGCAGCGGCCGCCGTTGCCAGCCACGACCAGACGCCGCGAACGACGAACTCGAGGGAAGCCGGCTCACTCAGCCATTGCCAGACAATGGGCGCCAATAACGCCAGCAGTACGCCGAAATTGATGGCCAACAGGCCGTGCAGCGCCCGTTCCGACGCGGGCAGCGGTCGGGAAGAGTCCTCGACGATCCAGTCGACGAAGGTGATGGTGGCTTCGGTCAGGAGAAGTCCCGCCAGGATCCAGACGGTCCAACCGAGCGGCAGGATCCAGGCGAGCGTCAGGAAGATCACCGCGTAGACGAGGTTGCGCGTGCCGTGCAGGCGGAGTTC
Source organism: Gammaproteobacteria bacterium (assembly GCA_026706425.1). GTDB lineage: Bacteria > Pseudomonadota > Gammaproteobacteria > Pseudomonadales > Azotimanducaceae > VXYL01. Next base: position 2,579 of record JAPOYW010000186.1, on the reverse strand, counting down.
CGGCGCGGCACCGGACCGCCAGGGCAGACGCGCGATCAGTTCGTGGTGCACGGCGACATCGGCGAAGCCGAGCACGACCTGGAGGGAGATCACCAACCAGACCTCCAAGGGAATCATGACGGGTCCTCGAATACGGCTTCCTGGCGAAGCATCACGCCGAAACGGGGGTGGATCAGGGTGAGGCAGAACCGGAAGCGGGGTGCCGCGAGTTCGGTACTACGGACCAGCAATCTGCCGGGCGTCAGCCAGCTCGGCAGCGGAATCCGCACCTTCCCGAGCGCCCAGGAGTAGCCCGCGCTCTCGAATAGGAGCGAGGCGTTTTCCGCGCGCACCCGCAACGCCATGCAGAGTCCGAAGCCGAGATACTCTTCGAGTCCAGTGGGACCATCGAACCGCTTCACCGAGCGAATCGCCTGGGCGCGGCCACCGTTCCGGCGATAGACCCGTGTCCATGACGAACTGCCGCCACCGGTCGCCATGACCACGACGGTGGCGGGACCGATGGTGTCGTCTAACGGCAGCGGGCTGCCAACAAGGCGTGCGAGCTGGCGAAACAGGCGACCTAGCAGCGTGCAATCGGAAGCCACGACGCGCCCGTGGTAGCAGACCATCTCGCGCTCGATGCCGAAACGCGCCCGTGTCCGCACGGGCAAGTCGCGCCAAGCCGGGCCCAACAACGATGCGTAGCTCGGCGAAGTCATCGGGACGGAACGCCCAGCGACCGGGAGGAGACTCGCCCAGGACATGCCGATCACCCCTTCGACCGGCCGAGGATGCGGATCACCCTGGCACCCATGCGAATCAACGCAAGGAGGGTGGCATTGGACAACGCGAGCATCTCGTCGTACCAGGTGTCCAACGACTCGACGAAGGAGGCCATGTCGGCGAGCCGCTGTCGCGCGACGTCGCTGACCGCGGGATCGTCTTGGGCGGCTGCCGCGCACGCTTGGAGTGCGTCCAGGGCCGGATCGACCTCGCGGGCCTTGCGACCCTCGGCGATGCGCCTGGCGATTTCCCAGGGATCCGTCTCCGCCTCGTAGTGGTCGCGCCGGTCACCGCGTACCGGAACCCGCCGGACGAGTTTCCACGCCAGGAGTTCCTTCAGCGAGTTGCTGACGTTGGAGCGGGCAATCCCCAGCTCGGCGGCGATCGCCTCGGCGGTCATGGGACGTTCGGCCAAGTACAGCAGTGCATGCATCTGGGCAATCGATCGATTGACGCCCCAGTGATTGCCGAGACCGCCCCAGTGAAGGATGAAATCCTCGACGACGACCGGAAGCGCTCTTTCTTGTATTTCTGTCATAACAGAATTAATAGATCATACAGAAACCAAAGTCAAGCGCTCGGATGAGGAAGGGATCCAGAAAGGTCTGCAATCGCCGAACTGACGCCGGCGGACCGGCGCCTGCCATAGGGACTCAGAAACGTTATGCTCTTGAGAGCAAGTCAGACTGTGTCGGTGAAGGCACTGACTCGCACCCAGCGAGGAACCCGAAGGAAGCCGTCCGGAGCCCGACGATGAAGCGCAAATACTTGGTGACCGCCATCTGGGACGAAGAAGCTCAGATCTTCTATTCGAAGAGCGACATTCACGGCCTGCACATCGAGGCCGAGACACTCGATGAGTTCGAGTCCCTGATCGTCGATCTGGCACCCGATTTGATCATCGAGAACCACCTGAGTTCAGAGGAAGTCAACACGACCCCGCTCAGGGACTTGATCCCATCTATCGTGTTGCGTGAACCGGCATCCATCGAGGGGGCGGCGTGACGTGCCGGACAACTACTATCGCATCGTCGCCGACGAGCTTGCCCGTTTGGGCTTCAAGCGAACACCAGGCGGCAAGGGCTCGCACGAGAAGTGGCGATCAACAGCTTCGGGCAGACGGCTGATCGTGCCCCGGAATCTCAAGAGACGCCACACTGCGAACGGCATACTTGGCGATGCGGGCAGCGACAAGAGGGTCTGAACGGTCGCCTCGGGCAACCGCCCCTGTCATTGGCGAACTCTCGCAACGGTGGTGCGCATTCGCCCGTTCGCACCGTACACCGTTTCGTTCCCCTCCCGGGGATGCCGCGGTACGTTCTGGGCCATTACCAACGAAAGCAGCGCGAAGCCGGCGCCGATGAGGAACACCAGGGCGCGGGATTCCAGCCAGACGAGGCCTAGCAGCGCCGGGATCACCACGGCGGCGATGTGGTTGATGGTGAACGAAACCCCCGCCGTGGAGGCGATGTCCGCCGGGTCGGCGATCTTCTGGAAGTACGTCTTGATGGCGATCGACAGCGCGAAGAACATGTGGTCGAGGATGTAGAGGCCGGCGGCTAGGTAGGCGTTCTCGACGAAGGCGTAGGCCGTGAACACCAGGATCAGACCGCAGTACTCGAAGGTCAGCGCGTGGCGTTCGCCGATGCGGCCGATCCAAGCCCCGATCCGCTCGGCGAACAGCCAGTTGAACAGGTGGTTCGCCAGCATCAGCGCGACGATGTCTTCCGCCGAATAGCCGAACTTTTCGACCATCAGGAAACCGGCGAAGACCACGAAGATCTGCCGTCGCGCGCCGGACAGGAAGGTCAGCC
>JAPOYW010000444.1 GCA_026706425.1 Gammaproteobacteria bacterium | reverse complement strand
CGTCGGCGTGGCCCCGGGCGCGTCGGATCTCACGCAGCAGCCGGGAACCGATCATCACGCCGTTGAAGGACCGCTACGGTGCGCAGATCCGCACCCACTACCCGGAGGACATCCACAAGGAAATCGACATCATGGAGCAGGAGGCGGTTGCGCTCGACATGGGCGACTACCGTGTCCACGTACCCTCGTTCATGAAGGAGATCGTCGCCGAGATCACCCACCAGGCGCGGCGCTCCCCGGACATCAACCAGCGTTCGGGGGTGTCGGTGCGCGCTTCGGTCGCCAACTACGAAGCGCTGCTTGCCAATGCCTTCCGGCGCGCGTTGCGGATCGGCGAGACCGACGTGGTGCCGCGCATGTCGGACCTGCCTTTCGTGCTGCCGTCGCTGCAGGGCAAGGTGGAGTTCGAGGCGATGGAGGAAGGCCAGGAGGACCGGATCACGGGGCGCATCCTCGCCGCCGGCATCAAGGCGGTGTTCGACCGGCGCTTCAACGTCGACATGCTCGCCGACGTGGTCCTGGTTTTCGACGAGGGCTTCAGCGTCGAGACAGCCGAGGACGCCAAGAGTGCCGACTACGAGGAGATCGTCGAGCAGCTTGAAGGGCTCGAAGCTGCGGTGGAGTCCTTGGCGGAGGTACCCGTATCAGCCGCCCGGGCGTCGGCCATCGAATTCGTGCTCGAAGGCCTGCACCTGCACAAGCTGCTCAACAAGAAGAGCAGCTCCGGCCGTTCCACGTTCACCGGCTGACGGCCGCATCGAGATGCGCAGGTTTCCAACCCATCACCGCTTCTCGGAATGGGACGGCAGCCAGGCCGGCGAAGTCGACGCCGACAACGCGCTCGGCGCCATGGTCGACGACCTCATGGAGTACGGCGACCTGCGCTGGGCGATGCGCAACCTGTTCTCGCGGGGCATGGACATCCCCCAGGGCGGCCACATGCAGGGCCTGCGGGACATGCTGAAACAACTGCGCAATCAGAAGCGACAACACCTCGACCGCTTCAACCTCGGCAGCGTGTTCAAGGAAATCGAGAAGGAACTCGACGAGATTCTCGACTTGGAACGCGGGACCATCGACAAGTGGCTGGACGGCGAAGGGGACGAACTCGTCGGCGATGTCATGCGCGACGTCGCCGAGAAGAACAAGGCGCGGCTCGACGAACTGCCCGACAATGCCGCGGGCAAGATGCAGGAACTCGAGGACTACGAGTTCCTGAACCCCGAGGCGCAGAAGCGCTATATCGAGCTTCTCAACCAACTGCGCCGGGCCATGACGCAGACGTTCTTCGACGACATCGAGAAAATGGTCAACAACATGTCCAAGGGCGACATCGACCGCATGAAGGACATGCTGAAGGACCTGAACGATCTCCTGTCGAAGAAGGCGAAAGGGGTCGACCCCGATGCGATGGAGTCCTTTTTCAAGGACTTCATGGACAAGTACGGCGACATGTTCGGCGACAACCCGCCAGAGTCCTTGGAGGAACTCATCGAGCAGATGAGCCAGCAGATGGCGGCGGCGCAATCGCTCATGGACTCCTTGACCCCCGACCAGCGGGCGCAACTGCAGTCCCTGCTCTCGGACCGGTTCGGTGATCCCGACCTCCAGAACGAACTGCAGCGCTTGGCGCAGGCCATGTCGGCCCATGCCCCGCGTTCGTCCCGCTACCGGTTCGGGGGCCGGGAGGACATCGACCTCGAAGCCGCGATGCGGTTGATGCGCGAGATGCGCCAACTCGACGAACTCATCAACCAGGTGCAGGTGGCGGAGCGCACCAACGACTTGGAACGCATCGACCGCGACCTCCTGAAGGAGCTGCTCGACGACGACGCGGCGGAATCTCTCGACGACTTGAAGAAGCTGCTCGACGCGCTCGAGAAGGCGGGCTACATCCGGCCCAAGGGCGACAAGTGGGAACTCACCCCCCGCGGATCCCGCATGATCGGCCAGAAGGCCCTTGGCGAGATCTATGCCCGGTTGCGCCGCCAGAGCCTTGGCAACCATGCGCTGCCCGAGGAAGGCCGGTTCGGCGAACGGCTCGAACAGACCAAGTCGTACGAGTTCGGCGACCCGTTCCACCTCCACATGCCGCGCACCATCCGCAACGCCATCGATCGGGACGGCCCGCAAACTCCCGTGCGCTTGAAGCACGAGGACTTCGAGATCTACCGCTCGGAGCTCATCACGTCGACGGCGACCGCCATGCTGGTCGACCTGTCGTGGTCGATGGCGCTGCGCGGCTCGTTCCAGGCGGCGAAGAAGGTCGCCCTGGCGCTGCACAACCTGATCACGTCGCGTTTCCCGAAGGACTCCTTCCACGTCATCGGCTTCGCGGCCTACGCCAAGGAACTCAAGGCCCACGACCTGCCGTTCCTGCAATGGGACGAGTACGTGCTCGGCACCAACATGCAGCACGCCCTGCTCTTGGCCGAACGCCTGCTCGACAAGCACAACGCCGGCACCAAGCAGATCATCATGATCTCCGACGGCGAACCCACCGCCCACCTCGAGAACGGCCGGGCCCGGTTCGCCTACCCGCCGACGGCCGAAACCTACCGGGCGACGCTGCGCGCGGTGAAGCGCTGCACGCAGAAGTCCATCGCCATCAACACCTTCATGCTCGACGTGGACTACCACCTGAAGGCCTTCATGGACGCCATCGCCCGCATCAATGGCGGCCGGGTGTTCTTCACGTCGCCGGACAAGCTCGGCGAATACATCCTCGTCGACTATGTGCAGCGCAAGCGCAAGAAGCTGGCCAGATAGAAAACCGGACTTAAGACGGACTCGTGGATTCCGCATTTGAGTGTAGGGGCGATGCTTGTCGTCGCCCGTGTTGGATGCCCGCAGGCCGTGGCGAAATACCGATGGGACGCCACAAGGGCGTCCCCCACGGCGCGAACCGACGATGATTGATCCGTCCTTCCGAGCCAGGCTGAAGGCCGGCCAACCCCTGCTCGGCGCGTTCGTCAACATCGAATCGCCCACCGTCGTGGAAGTGCTGGCCGTCGCCGGCATGGATTTCCTGATGATCGACGGCGAACACGCGCCCATCGGTCCGGCGAGCGCCGTCGAGATGATCCGGGCGGCCGAGGCACGGCGTATTCCCATCCTGGCCCGGGTCGGCGAGAACACCCAGCAAGTGATGGCCAAGTACCTCGATGCCGGCGTGATCGGGACCATGACGCCGATGGTCAGTTCGGCGTCGGAGGCCGAGCGGGTGGTGGACTCCGTGAAGTACCCGCCAATGGGCAAGCGCGGCCTTGCCGGCGTTCGCGTCAACGATTTCGCGCCCACGCCCGACTACGTCGCTGCGGCGAACGAAGCCACCGTCGTGGTCGTGCAGATCGAAACCCGCGCCGGCATCGACCGGGCCGACGAGATCATCGCCACCGAAGGCGTCGACGTGGTCTTCCTCGGTCCCTCGGATCTGTCCGTCGCGTTGGGCGTGCCGGGGCAGACCAGGCATCCGAGCGTGCTCGAAACCATCGAAGTGCTCACCGGAAAGATCGCGACCGCCGGGAAAGCGGCGGGGACCGTCACGCGATCCCCGGAGGACTACGGCTATTGGCGGGAACGCGGAGTCCAAGTGTTCCTGAACAGCGCGGGCGCGTTGTTGCTTGGGGCGGCGAGTAGATTCGTGGAAGAGTCGCGCGCCCGCGTTGAGGAGTAGGCGGCGAAGGCGTTGGTGCGCGGATGCGTACCGTGATGCGGAACCCGCCAGGTCAGTGGGCCGGCACTGGATGGGTCGCCGTTGCCTTCGTTGGCTAGACGTTGGACGCTAGCGATCCACCGCAGGTCCGGACAACCGTCGCGAGGCAGTCGATGACCTCACCCGCCGAGTCAACCGCCCACGTCAAGCTGCAACGCCTTTGGAAGGGAACCCTGTTCGTCGGCATCGGCGGCGGCTACGTGCTGCTCGTCGCCATGCTGTTCGTCTACCACGGTTGGCGGGCCGCCCTGTTGGCGCTGTTCCTGATCGGCGTCTCCCAGTTCTTCCGCTACATCGCCAACGATGTCGACCGGATCGGCTGGCGGATGACGAACGAGTCGGATCAGTCGGCGGGCGAGACGACGAAGCGCTACCAAAAGCGAATGCTCTTCGCGCTGGCCTCATTGATCCAGGCACTTAACCTCGCCCTGATCTACCAGGCGTACCATCTGGGAGACCTTCGCTGGATGCTGCCGATGCTTCTCGGTCTCGTCCTCATCGAGGTGCTCTACGCCCGGATCCGCAGCGTGAATAGGCGAGTCGAGTTCGAGGAGGCGAGCTACGGCTTCAAGGACCGGGGCCCACTAACGAGGGGACCCGAAGCCATGCGGGCGTCGAACCAAGCGAGGCTCGACAACAAGCTCGAGGAACTGAAAGCGCTCGCGGACGAGGGCCTGATCTCCAGGAAGGCGTACGAGAAGGCGCGGGACAAGCACCGGATCCGGAGCGTGATGGACGAACCGTAGCGCCAGCCTTGTCGACGCATCGCCCCCGTGTATGATCGACGCACGGTCTGGCGGGGTTGATGACGTGCAAGGACGGCTTCGCGATCAACTGCAGGCGTTCGTGGCATGCGTGATCAGCAGCGCGACGGTGTTCACTTGGGCAGCCGCGGCACCGGATCTGGCATGGGAACCCGTAGAGTCCCTAAACGCCGATCTTCCGGTGGGCGTACGGGTCTACGCGGGCGTGGATCCGAAACTGCCGTTGCGCGCCTGGTACGTATCGGTGGTAGGGGGAGAGGATTCGGGACGGGTGGAGGTCCTGGTCTCCGACGATCCGACGGACCGCCGCGAAACCGTGTCGAGTTTCGCCGCCGACACCGGCGCCTGCGTCGTCATCAACGGCGGCTATTTCACCATGGAACGTACGCCTGCCCGCCACGCTGGTCTTCTGGTCATCGACGGTGTCATCGAAGCGCCTGCCACGCGTTCGGCGGTGCGGGATGACGTGCGCTACCCGACTGCCCGCGCCGCCTTGGGTCTGACGTCGGCGGGTTTCGACATCGCGTGGGCGACCAGTCGGGAAGGGAACCTGCAGGCTTGGTCGGCACCGCCGCCGCATCGGCAAGGCTCGCCGGCGGAGCTCGACCCGGCAACGTCGACGCCGTGGAACGTCCAAGACGCGCTCGGCGGCGGACCCGCTCTGGTCTCCAACGGTCGGATCAAGGTCACTACGAACGAGGAGGTGTTCTTCGGCACGGCGATTCCCTACACGCACCCGCGCACCGCTGCGGGCGTCGCCGCCGACGGCACGCTGCTCCTTCTCCTGGTGGATGGCCGGCAGAAGGAGAGCCGGGGCGTCAGGCTGGAGGAACTGGCGGCGATAATGGTCGAGCTGGGGGCCGAAGAAGCCCTGAACCTAGACGGCGGCGGATCGTCGAGCCTTGTGGTGCACGGGCAGCTTCTGAACAACCCGGCGGGCCGCCGCAAGGAACGCGAGGTCATGACGGCGTTGGGCGTATTCTGCGACTGACCGAATCGAGGCGCCTTGCAGTACGGACTATAATCCCGGCATGAACGAAAACCCCGAAATCTGGCAGCCGCTGGAAGGCCTGCCCGACGGTGCACAAGACTGGGGCAACCCGCAGTGTCGCGTCCTTGAACGGCAGTGGCTCGAGGCGCGTGCGAAGATGAAGGCGGGAGACCCGGCCGACCGCTTCATCGAGGCGTGGCTCGCCGAACGCAACCGCGCGTTCGCGATCGAGACCGGTCAGATCGAAGGACTCTATACACTCAAACGCGGCGTGACCGAGCAGTTGGTCGCCGAAGGGTTCGCGGGCGTGGTGGGCGCCCACACGCTCGAAAACCTTGATGATCGAGTTATCAGCGGATTGCTCGAAGATCAGACCGCCGCGTGCGAGATGGTCTGGCAGGATGTGGCTGAAGGACGCCCGTTGACGGCGAGCATGCTGAAGAGCTGGCACGCGTTGTTAACCCGTCACCAGGAAACGGTCACGGGGTTGACCGTCGTCGATGGCCGGGTCAGGAAGGTGCAGGTGCCCTTCGTTCGCAAGGGCGTCTGGAAGATCGCCCCGAACAACCCTCGGCGTCCCGACGGCGTCGTCCACCAATATTGCCCACCCGAGCATGTCGAAGCGGAGATGGACCGGTTCTTCGCCATCCACCACGATGAGGTGGCCCCGCGCCGCTACCCCGTCGAGGTCGAGGCCGCTTGGTTGCATCACCGTTTCGTGCGCACGCACCCGTTCCAGGACGGCAACGGACGGGTGTCGAGGCTGTTGATGGCGTACGCGTACGTAAAGCGGAATCTGCCGCCGCCAATCGTGACGGCTTTTGCGAAACCCGCCTACATCAACGTATTGGAAGTTGCGGACAGGGGAGACCTCCGAGCGTTCGTCAATCGAGTCGCCTTGTTGGCTCTGGACCTGACTCAAGGGGCTATTGACGTCGCGCATCAGGCATTGTCAGGGAAATTGAACCGTCCCACCGGAAACGGGGGCCGACGGGTCGGCGACGACTATCTGCCGCCCTGCAACGGCGAACCCGACCTGGAGGAGCTGGCTGGCTAGCGCGGGTTACCGCTTCAGTACGACCGCGGCAGCCCCAATACGTGCTCCGACACGTAGTTCAGCACCATCTCCTGGGAGATCGGCGCGAGCCGCTGCATCCGCGCTTCCCGCCAGTACCGTTCGACGTGGAACTCCGTCGCGTAGCCGAAGCCGCCGTGCGTCTGCACGGCCTGGTCCGCGGCTTGGAAGCAGGCGTCGGCGGCCAGCCATTTGGCCATGTTGGCCTCCGCCCCGCAGGGTTGGCCGTTGTCGATCAGCCACGACGCCTTGCGGATCATCAACTCCGCCGCATCGAGGCGCATGCGGGCCTCCCCGAGCGGGAACGCCA
>JAPOYW010000365.1 GCA_026706425.1 Gammaproteobacteria bacterium | reverse complement strand
GCATCTGGCTCTGGGCAATGCGCTCAAGAACCTTAAGCCGCAAGTCATCCGCGTCGCTCCGGTACTCGCTTAGGCCCGCAAGATTTCGTTCCTCGTCGGGATCGTTCTTGCGGTTGAACAGCATGTAGGTCTCGCCGTCCTTGTTGAGCCCGATCTTCCACTCGTCGTTCAACAGCATGAACTCGCCCATGATCTCCGACAGGGCATCGTCGCGATGCCGACTGCCATCGAGGGCGCCGACCAGCGACTTGCCGACCTGGCGATACGCCAGTTCGCCGCCAGCCAACTCCACCAGAGTCGGTCCCAGATCGACGGTTTCCGCCGGCGAGTCGTTCACGATCCCCGAGTTCTCCGCACGCGGCGTCCTGACAATCAACGGCACCCGGACCGCGCCGTCGTAGAAGTTGCTCTTGGAAACTAGACCATGATCCCCGTTCATCTCCCCGTGATCCGAGGTGAAAGCGATCACCGTCGCATCCATTTCGCGGCGTTCCTCGATTACCGCGAGAATCTCGCCAATCTGGTCGTCGATCAGGGAGACGCTCCCGGCGTAGTCCGAGCGCATGGCGCCCACTTCGTCTGTCGTGAAGGGCGGATAGCGTTGCATGCCCTCGAACCTTCGGTCGATTTGTCCCCTCGGCCTCGGCGGGTCGGCTTTGTTCATCGCGGGCGGCGGCATCGACTCGGGGTCGTACCGGCTGGCATAGGGTTCCGGGGTGTCCCAGGGCTGGTGCGGACCGCCCCAGCTGACCCAGCAGAACCAAGGTTCGTCCCGATCATAGGCTGATAGGTAGCGCTTCGCCTGCTGCCCGACATAGACGTCGTAGTAGTCCGGGAGCGGCAGGACGGAAGGGCGAACTACCCATGCCCTGTTGGCCGCCCGCTCCTTGAAGTCGTCCCGGTACGCATCGAGCAGGCCCTTGTCCTGCCACCGCGCTGTCATGTGGCTCATCCCGCTCGTGGAGGCGCGAGGGCCGCCGACCTCGTCCACATCATCCAGACCCAGGGCGTGCAGCAGATCCTCCTTGTCTCGGAGATCGGAGCGGCCGTGCGGGTGCAGATGCGTCTTGCCGAACAGGCTGGTTCGATGACCGAGTTTCCGGATCTCGCGCATCCAGTTATCGGCGTCCGCCGGGACGGTGTAGGGAATGTGGCCCCAGACACCGTTGTTGTGCGGGTAGGCGCCGGTCGCCAGCGTCACCCGCGCCGGCACGCAAAGCGGCGAGGTCGTGACGCAGTTGCTGAAACGCACGCCCTCGGCGGCGATGCGATCCAGATTCGGCGTGTCGACCCAGCCACCGCTGCAGCCCATCGCGTCCCAGCGCTGTTGATCGGTCATCAGGAAGAGGATGTTGTGCATCGGTCCCATGCCCTTACCATAATGAAGCCGACCACGAGCCGAAACAGCTATATGCCCGATGACATAATCTTCTATCCGTCTTCGCCCGAACGGTCGAAGACACTCGCGAGCGAGCAGATCCGGCGATTCAACGAGGACGGGTTCGTTCGACCGCTCGATGCGCTCACAGGCGACGAAGTTGAGTCGGCCCGCGCCTACTTCGAGTCGCTGCTGTCCCGCATGCAGGCAATGAAGGACGGGCGCAACACCTACGCTCTCGACGGCTATCACCTGCGTTGCCGCGGCATCTGGGAGATGGCGCAACATCCGAAGATCCTGGATTACGTCGAGGATCTCCTCGGACCCGACTTCGTGTGCTGGTCGACGCACTACTTCTGCAAGATGGGCCGCGACAAGAAACGGGTACCCTGGCACCAGGATGCTACCTACTGGCCCGTGCGTCCGACTAAGACCGTCACGGTCTGGCTCGCCATCGACGGAGTCGACGTCGAAAACTCGCCACTCCGGTTCGTCCCGGGAAGTCACCGTCTCGGTGCCGTGGAGTGGCGGAAGGCGGAAGGCGACATCGTGCTCTACCAGGAGGTTCCCGACGCCGAGCGCTACGGCGCGCCCGTGGACAACGTGCTTCACGCCGGTCAGGTCTCGATTCACACGAGCACGCTCATCCACGGTTCCGAACCGAATCGTTCCGACCGCCGCCGCTGTGGACTGGCGCTACGCTACATACCGTCGAGCTGCGGCGCGGTGAAGGGTGCCGAGCGGGTGCTGAACATCGGCATCCCGTGCCGGGGCGAGCTCGGCGCCTGGAGACACAACGAGCCGCCGGAAGGCGACGATCTCACACCCTTGCATCGGCACTACCGCGATTGACTGCTGGTACGATTGACGTAGCGCCTACACGCGAACATCCCAAGGAGATGTCTCCATGTCCATTGCGGTGACTCCAATCGACGCCACCCTGGGTGCCGTCGTTACCGGCGTTGATCTCGCCACGCTCGACGACGACAGGTGGGGGGAGATCCACGACGCTTTCCTGACCTACGGATTGCTGGTGTTCCCCCGTCAGGACAATCTCGACGATGAGTCCCAAGGGGCGTTCGCGCTTCGATTCGGCAAGACCGAGCAGCTATACCCGCAGCAGGCGAGCCCTATCGCTCGATTCTCCAACCAGAAGGCAGACGGAACGCTGGCGCAGCCCGGACAGCAGCAATACAAGATGCTGAAAGGCAACGAGGGTTGGCATACCGACAGCACCTACATGCCCCTCGCCGCCAAGGCCGGCATGTTGATGGCGCTGGTCGTGCCGCCCGAGGGCGGGGAGACCGAGTTCGCCGACATGCGGGCCGCGTACGACGAACTGGATGACGCCACGAAGGAGCAGCTCGAGGGGTTGTCCGCCTACCACTCGCTCTACCACTCCCAATCGAAGTTGGGCTACACCCACGCGACCGACAACCAGTACGGCTTCCACGACAAGGGCGCACCGCTTCGCCCCGTCATCAAGACGCACCCCGAGACGGGCAGGAAATCGCTCTACACCGGTCGGCATGCCTACGGGATTCCGGGGATGAGCGATGAGGAATCTGAAGCGCTCCTCTCCAAGCTCCTGGACGATGCCTGCCAGCGGCCGCGCACCTATCGGCATTCCTGGACGGTTGCCGACCTGGTGGTCTGGGACAATCGCTGCGTGATGCACCGGGCGCGACCCTACGACCCGAATCACAAACGCGTATTGCGGGCGTCACGGATCTCCGGCGAGCCGGAGTCCGAGTTGGCGCCGACCTTCGCCGATCCGCGAGCGGACGCGTTCCACCCCTCGTCGACGAACGAATCGTCGTTGAACCAACCGCGGGAGGCGGCCGCAAGCGTCCAATAGGTCACTCGCTTCCCAGACTGGTTCCGCACCACGGGTCCAGAAGCGGAAGGTGAGAATCCTCTTCGATGCGCCGCATGAGCAGGCAAACGATGAATGAAGAGAGCGCCAAGCAGGCCGTCGCGGTCGCCAAAGCGTTCGTCGAGACGTTCAATGCTCAGGACCATGAACGCCAGGCGGCCACTCTGAACTATCCGCACATCCGCTTCGCGAACGGTAGATTCGCGCGGATCGAAAACGCCGAATCATTCATTGCGGGCTCGAGACGCGGCGAGGCAGCGCTACGAGACGAGGGCTGGCATCACTCCGTCCTCGCCAGTATCCAGGTAGTCCACGCCGGCGCCGACAAGGTGCATCTGACCTTGCGCAATGACCGATGTCGCGCCGACGGGACGGTCTACCACACCTTCGACACGTTCTGGATCGCCACGCTCGTCGACGGTCACTGGGGCATCCAGTTCCGGTCGAGTTTTCTCCACGCGGAATAGGGTCGGCGCCGTAGAAACGCCGATCGCCTTACGGGGTCGTTAGGATCTCGATGGCTTGTTCGCAGGCCGCGTCGGCGCGTTGTTCGACCTCTGCCGGCGTACAGCTACCCAACGGGTGGTCCAGGATAGCGAAAGGGTAGTCGGGCATGCCCATCATCCGGGCGATGTTGCGGGCCGTGACCTCGAACGGCGCGGTGCAAAGAACCACCGCCCGTTTGCCGGTCTGCTCGAAGGTGATGCCGTCATGCAAACTGCACGTCGAGCAACTGCCTCAGTCTCCCGCCGCGGTGATGAGGTAGTCGCACTCCGGCGAGAGATTGGTGAGCAACTCCGCCGGCGCGGGCGCCGAGGCGTTGTTCTTGGTGGCCATGGGCAGGACCTTGCCGCCGAAACGGGCCTGCAAACGGGCGGCGGTCTCGGTCAGCAAGGCGTCGCCATTCTGCTTGTGGTTCCACAGCAGCCCGATGGTCCGTCCTTCAAGGCTGGCAAGCGCGGGTGCCCGGACTGCCCGTCCTTCCTTGGCGGGCACCGTGGGATCAACGAGTCTCATGCGTTCCTCCGACTACTCAACAATCAATGCAGACGCCGACCGCCGCCGTTTGCATGATGGAGCCGCGCCCGCGACTCCAAGACGGGATGAACGACGAATGTCCGCCGGCATCGCCGCCGCCCACGGTCACGAGAATGTCGTCCGGGCCAATTCCGCGATGACAGTCGTCCCGGCCTTGCCGCCGATAGCCCCGGTCGAGCTTGCCGAGGCGCTCGATGGTTGCACGTGGGTGCTTGGCGTGTTCGAAGAGGTACTCGCGTACCTGCGCCTTTGACCAGCCCGGTCGGGCGACGATCCCCGCATGTTCCGGCGAGAGCACGACCACGCTCTGGCCGGTACTGATGCAGCCGTAGTTGGCCATGGCGTTCGCCATCGTATCGAGGATCGCTTCCGGGGTGTTTCCGCCGTGGTTTTCCACGTTGCAGAATCCGGCGCCCGCAAAGACCGTAACCGTGCTGACGCCGTCGGGATAGCCCAACTCTTCGCACAACGCCGGCCAGGGATTCCGGTCCGCCCGTTCGGCGATGCAGAAGCTGTACTTGCCGGGATTGCCCTGCGTCGACTTGTCGGCGATGCCCGGTACGATCTTGAAGACGTTCATCAAGGTTAGGCGGATCGTCCGGCCGATGGTCGCGTTGGCGCGGTTGCCCGGCCCGAACAGGTTGACGCCAGCGTTCATGCCGATCTCGTCGACCACCGGACCGCTCACGATCAACAGGTGGCCGGAACCACCGGTGCTCACCGTGCTGCCGTGAAAGTTGAAGGGTTCGCGGTCCATCGCTTCGAAGGCCGCGACGATGATCGGGAAGTACTCCGGCAGACAGCCCGCCATGACCGAGTTCACCGCCGCGGCCTGCAGCGTCAATTCCAGCCGCGTGGCGGGATGGTGGGCGATGACGGTTTCCGCTGGCCGGCCTTCCATCGCCAGCATGGCCCGAACCCGGCTCTGTTCCGGTGGAACGACCGGCAAGCCGTCGGTCCAACCCTGCTCGTAGCAGAAGTCTATGGCTTCCAGGAGATCGTCGCCGATGTCGTGAGTCGCGGGCGTTCGGAATTCGTCCATGTCAGTCCCAGACCTTCTCCCATCGCCCGCTTTCCGCCGAACGGTACATGGCCAGTGCGGTGCGTAGTTCTCCCAGCGAAAACGCGGGCGCGGCCTCGAGTTCCTTGCCGTCGAGCACCGCGCAACTGAAGTCGTGCAGTTCCACGCCGTAGCTGGCCGCCTTGCCCTCGAACGCGCTCATGACCGCGAGGCCGTCCGGATGCTCGCCGTTGTAGAGCATCAGTCGTCCGTCCCGGCCACGCTCCATCACCAACTCTCCGGCGGTCCCGGTGACCCGGAAGTCCTCGACCGGTCCAACGGCACCGGTGCTCTGCAGCGCGTCGAACGTACCGACGACGCCACTCTCGAAACGGAACAGCGCATGTGCCGAGGACTCGCCCTCCATGTCGGCGACATGCCGAGCGGTCGCCGCGATGACCTCGTCGATCTCGCCGAGCATCATCCGCATCGGCCGAATCCAATGGGCACCGCCGTCGATCGAGATTCCCCCACCGGCGCGGGCCAATTGGTAGCGCCAAGGAATGACGCCGGGCGGAACGGTCAACGGGTCGTAGAAGCAGGCCCGGGCGGTGATGACCTCGCCGATGGCCCCGGCGTCGATGAGTTCCCTCGCCTTCTGAACGTCGATCCAGTACTGGGCCTGCTCCGCGATCATGAACACCGTGCCGGCCTGTTCCGCCGCCGTCTCCGCCGCCGCAAGGATGCGTCCGCAGCTTGCGAGGCTGTGAGCCATGGGCTTTTCGAGGCAGACATGCTTCCCCGCAGCAAACGATTCGACGGCCGCTTGTTCGTGCAGATCGTGGGGCAGCATGATGTCCACCGCATCGAAGTCGCCTTCCGCCAAGGCTTCGGATAGCGAGGTGAATGGCGTCGCACCGGTACGCTCAGCCATCGCCGCGACGCTGTCCGAGTCGGTGTCGACGACAGCGGTCACGTCGATTCTCGGGGCGTGGTGCTGGATTCCTCGCCAATGGGCCCGGGCGATGCCCCCGCAGCCGACGAACGCCAGCGTCAGGCGGTCGTTTCGCGTCACGTCAGGATGCCGTCAGCCGGGCAAGGGCCGACTCGTTCAAATCGATCCCGAAGCCTGGGCTATCCGTCAGTTCCATGACGCCGTTCCTGGGCAGCACGTCTTCGCCGTAGAGTTCCCCCACGGCATCGAGGGGACCGGAGAATTCGATGGAGAACTCGTGCGGACGGGTCGCGTTCTGGACGGTCGCATAGACATGCAGCGATGCCATGGAGTTGATGCCGGCCTGGGGGCTGTGCGGCATCACCGGTTTGTCCAAGGTGGTTGCCATCTCGTAGATGCGCTTGACCTCGCTGGGACCACCCGCGTTCAGGATGTCGGGCTGCAGGATGTCCGGGTCGCCGAGCAGGACCAGGTGATGGAACCACCAGCGGAACGCATCCTGCTCGCCGGCGGAAACGGCGACGTCCAGTGCATCGCTGATCTGCTTCAGACCGGGTAGGTCGTAGTGCGGAATGGGTTCCTCGAAGTGGTCGATGCCGAGGGCCTCGA
>JAPOYW010000130.1 GCA_026706425.1 Gammaproteobacteria bacterium | reverse complement strand
CTGCGTGCCCATCGGCAGGCGACAAAGGCAAGTAGACGTCCAAGTTCTCGATCGCCGATCCAAGGTAGACAGTCCGCGAGACCTCCCCGTGGTCCGGATGGGAGACGCGGACGGTGTATTCGCCCTCGTCAAGATCGTCGATCCTGAACGATCCGCGACTATCTACCCGATCGCTGCCCCCAAGCCCGGCTTCGGCGGATGTCGGCGTCGCCGTGACTAGGGCGCCCAGAACCGGCCCCTCCGCTGTGACGACGCCGGATAGCGCCAGGGGGCCAAGTTCGATGTCATAGGGCGTGTCTCCCGATATTTCCACGCCGAACGACCGCCCGCGAACCCGAACCACGTACTCCCCGTCGTCGAGACCGTCTATGGCGTAGGCCCTGGTCGACGTCGCCCTGGTCTCGCCGGTCGTCAACGACTTGTTCCGAGGCATCGTCTCGATCTTGATCCCGGGAATCGGGTTGCCGCCGGCCGCCACGACGCCGCTGAGCCTCGATGCGCCTGTGAAAACCAAATCGACATGGGTTTCTCCATGACCGTCGGACTCGAATTCCCGGGTGATCGCGCGACGGTTGCCCTTCGCCCGCAGGGTGAAGCGTCCCTCGGGAACGCCTTGCAGGGAGTAGGGTCCGTTCGCCATGGACGGCGCTGCTATCCCAGGTTTGAGCGCTCGACCGCTCTCGTCCAATATTCGGAGCCGAGCTGTCTCGCCCACGACGAGTCCCGCCAGCAGACCCGACACCCGGCCAAGTCGCTCAACGACGAGATGGATTTCGGTGGCCTCGTTGTTCTGGACCGTCACGATCTGACTCTCGACAAGCCCCATCTCTGATCGTGCCCCCACCAGATATTGCTCCTGCCTTTCGGGCAGCACCACCCGGAATCTGCCCTGGTCAACCCGCTCCCAAGCCCGAACGGATGTGCCCCACAACCCTCCTCCCGTTACACCCTTTCCCAATGGTCCCGTTTCGTCCTTTTCCCAAACGTAGACGAGTCCCTCGGCCGGCATTCCTTCTTCCGTCAGCAGCATCCCTTCGATCCTCGTGGATGCCAGGTTCACCTCGATGTCGATATGGTTCGTCCCGGCGGGCAATTCGACAACTGCCTCGGGTGAGAACCCCTGCGGATTCGCCCTGAGAAGCACGTCGCCTCCCGGGAGTCCGGACAGTCTGAAATGCCCGTCTTCATCGGTGGTCGCCGCAGGCGCTACCCGGCTTGCAGGGTCTAACTCCAGTCTGTTGCGGAAGTCGGACTCGTCGAACCACCGCCGCACCGATGCTCCTTGAACGGGTAGCCCCGTGGCCGCGTCGAGAACCCTGCCGGTCGCAACCCGTTCCGGCTCGAGTGCGACTACGCCGAGATCGTGATCGCCACCCCCGGAGCGGAAGTCGACGGGCGCGTACCACGAGACGAATCCAGGCGCACTGATCACGATGTAGTGGGTCTGCCAGAAGACCGCCGCCGAAAACTCGCCCGCTGCATCCCGGAATCGGAAAGATCGAACCTCCGGGCCATACGTCTTCAGTGCAAAATCATGGAGCAGATGGCCCGTGAGGGCGTCCGAAACCGAGCCTCGGATCTCCACCGCGTGGTGAAGCGTCAGAACTAGGTCCTCGATGGGAGCGGCGAAGTAGGCGGCGTCCGAACGCGACAGGTCCGCCCGTGCGGAAACGAGGATCCTCTGGCGATTCCTGAACGGGCCAAGTCGAAACACTCCTTCGGAATCGGTGGTTGCCGTTGTTTTTTCGGGTGTTTCCCGGTCCATGCCGGAGGATTCCCCGTGTATCTCCGCCCCGACCGCTGCCGAGCCCGACGTGTCGACCACGCGACCGGCAATAAAGAACGCCTTGGGAAGCCGTATGTCGACACGATTCGCGCCGCCTTCCCCGACGACCACGTCCAACTCCGACGGAATGTGCCCGTCCGCCGAGGCGGCGACGCGGTACGTCCCCGGCGTGAGCCCCCCGGCGACGAATGCGCCGTCCCTCGAACTCCTCCAAGTTCTCAGCGACTCCGGCAGCCGAACCTCCGCCTCGTTGATCCGCGTTACCGAGACCCGCGCCCCGCCGATCGGGATGTTCTCGTCGTAATGTACGGAGCCCGTCAGGGAAAGGCCCGGCGTGAACCGCAGGTGGACCGCCGTCGGCGGAGGTCCCGAAATCCGCCTTGTCAATGGAACGGCGCCCTTCCGCATCGCTAGGAGCGTCATGGATTCGGCGCACGGAACCTCCAGCTCGAACTCCGTGTCGACCCATGCCGACGCGACCGGTTCCGCCGGGTCTGCGAGGGGATCTTGAAAGACGCCTATCCACGTGTCCCGGTCGAACCCCTGATCCGACACGCGCCCGCTGATCGTGAATGTGTCGCAGGCGTCCACCAGTCCCGAACAAAGGACGAAAGGCAGGACGGCGATCGGTTTCGCGCACGCCATTCCCATAATTGCCTACCCGACACGTGGTAGCGTTAGGTCCATAGTAGGCCGTTCGCAACACGAGAGGAACGCGTGGTTCACTGGCAGGTACCCGAGCCCCGGGCGCTGGCCGAAGTCGAACTGGATGACGGCGCCCGGGTGGTGTTTCGCCGACACGGCAACCCCGCGGGAACCCGGTTGGTGCTGAGTCACGGCAACGGCCTTGCCGCCGACCTCTACTACCCGTTCTGGTCGTTGCTCACGAGTCGTTTCGATCTCGTGCTCTACGACTTCCGCAACCACGGCTGGAACGAGCGCGGCGACATCGCGGAACACAGCATCGCGTCCTTCGTCTCGGACAACCGGGCCATCGCCAGGGGTATCGACCGGGTCTTTGGCCCGAAGCCGCGGATCGGTGTCTTCCACTCGATGTCGGCGACCACGGCGCTCGCCGACGACAATCCGGGCAATGGCTTCGCGGCCCTCGTGCTGTTCGATCCGCCCGTATATGCGCCAAGCGCGGATATTCTCGGGGCGGAGGCACGATGGGGACGACAAAGCCGAGGTGCGCGCCAGCGGAAAACCCGTTTCGAGACGACGAGGGAACTCGCCGACGCGATCCGCAACGCACCCCCATTCTCGCGATTGCTCCCGGGCGTGCCGGAGCTGTTCGCCGAGACGACACTCCGGCGAGTCACCGCAGGGGAAGGCTACGAGCTCCGCTGTCCGCCCGAGTACGAGTCCCGAATCTGCGATTGGGCCTTGGCGTACCTCCTGAATCCCGATCCGCGTGACTTCGCCTGTCCGGTCAAGGTGATTCGTGCGGACGCGACTTTGCGTTCACCGTTTGGGTCGAGCCTCGACCTCGACGCGCTCGAT
The DNA here is from genome assembly GCA_026706425.1 of Gammaproteobacteria bacterium. GTDB lineage: Bacteria > Pseudomonadota > Gammaproteobacteria > Pseudomonadales > Azotimanducaceae > VXYL01. The sequence goes on along the minus strand of JAPOYW010000130.1, from coordinate 3,580 downwards.
GGCCTCGATTGCGACTTCGTGTCCGGGGCCACCCACTTCCTCCAACTCGAGAAGCCGACGGAGTGCGTCGCGTTGATGGTCGAGTTCCTGGAACACCTCGGACTTGCTTGAGACTGGTGCCGTAAGGGCGACCCGATCGCGCCCGAAGGGCGCGCGGTCGCCCGTCCTAAGGCCCCGCGAGGCGTCCGCCGGTTGCCACGAGAATGCGCGAGCATTCTCGAAACGCGCCCGAAAGACGCGCCGGGGCGTCCTGCCGAGAATTTGTCGTGCCCCACTCTCGACATGGTTGACATGCGTAGAACATGAATTCATCCTAAATTGATGGCAAACATGATCCAGATACGCAACGTACCCGACGCGTTGCACCGCCAGATCAAAGCCCGAGCGGCACTGGAGGGCGTGTCGATGTCGCTCTACATCCTGCGCCAAGTGGAAAGGGCGTTGGCACGGCCAAGCCGTCGAGAATTGGTGGAAGCCGTTCGCAGGCAAGCTGCCATCGGACTCGATCCCCCACCTGCCGAGATCGTCCAGAACGAGCGGAATACACGGGATCTTTCGCGAGACCTCTAGAGTGGTTCTCGATGCATCCGGCGCCATAGAGTTTCTCCTCAACACCGACTCCGGGGGCAGGCTTGGTGCTCGGCTGATGGACGACAGCGAAGTCGTGTGCGTCCCGCATTTGATCGATCTGGAGATCGCCCAGGCGTTGCGCCGCTACGTAGCGCGAGGCACGTTGAGCGTTGAGCGCGGGTCGCTGGCGTTGGGCCATTGGCGCGATTTGGATGTGGACCGCTATCCCCACGAACCGTTTCTCGCGCGAATCTGGGAATTGCGCGCGAACGTCAGTGCCTATGACGCCGTCTACGTCGCGCTTGCCGAGACGTTGTCGACCGTGCTCGTGACCGGCGACCGCCGCTTGGCCGGAGCCCCTGGAGTTAGGACTCGCATCGAATTGGTATGAGGCCGCCTTGGCCGATCTCCACATCGCTGTAGTCATCGGCATCGCCCCGACCAAAGCTGCCACCGAGCAACGCGCCGGCTACCGCAGGCAGGCTCTTCAGCCGTTCCCCGAGAAGCTCGATCAGTTCGGCTTGGCGCATGGCCCGTTCGCTTCGCGCCTTTGGGGGATCGCGACTGCGGCGGTCTACGACAAGGCTTTCCTTGCCGCCTTGATGGCCCGCGACATCGCCGGATCGGGTTCGGGATAGCGAGGCTTCATGCGGGCAAGGGTGTCGACGATGACTGCGGCGACGACGACACGCATGGCGGGCTTGTTGTCGCCGGGGATCACGTACCACGGCGCCTGCTTGGTGCTTGTTGCTTCGAAGGCTGATTCGTAGGCCCGCGTGTAGTCGTCCCACCGTGCCCGTGCTTCGATGTCGGCGGGATCGAACTTCCAGTGCTTGGTGGGATCGTTCAGGCGTTGCAGGAGGCGGGCCTTCTGCTCCTTCTTGGATATGTTCAAGAAGAACTTGACGATCGTCGTGCCGTTGCCTACCAGGTGCTGCTCGAAGGCGACGATATCGCGAAGGCGCTCGGCCCAGAACGCGTCGTCCACGGGACGCGGCGGCAGCCTCCGGCCGGCAAGAAGATCGGGGTTGACGCGCAGGGTGACCACTTCCTCGTAGTGGGAGCGGTTGAAGATGCCGATGCGACCGCGCTCGGGCAGGGTCATCCAGTGGCGGTGCAGGTAGCTGTACTCCATGTCCTTGTAGGTGGGTTGACGGAAGTTGGAGATTCGAAAGCCCTGCGGATTGACCCCGGTGGTGACGTGCTTGATCGTGCTGTCCTTGCCGGCAGCGTCCATGCCCTGGAATACGAGCAGCAGCGCCTGGCGGCTTTCGGCGTACATGGCCTCCTGGAGTTCGGCGAACCGGGTCACGTACTGGTCGAGCATCTCGCGAAGCGCGGACTTCCCGCGGCGGACGAACGACGGGAGGGTGGGAAGCGATCCGAGGTCGACTCTCTCGCCGGGTGCGATCCGGTAGCGGCGCGTGTCTAGCAATGTCTTAATGGGGTATCTCCACGTGGCTCGTCCGTGTCGGTCGCCTGCTCAGAACTCCAGGATCGAGCGCCCGCTGATCCGCCCTTCCTCGAGCGCCGTGGTCGCTTCGTTGATGTCGTCGATGGCGTAGCGCTCTGTGACCAGGGACTCGAGGTCCAGGTCGCCGTTGGCATGCCAGTCGAGGAACATGGGGAAATCGCGATCCGGCGAGCAGGATCCGCCGATGGAGCCCCGGAACTGCTTCTCCTGGGCGAGCATCTGGCCGGCATTCAGTTCGACGGTGGTCTGGGGAACGCCCACGAGCACCGCGGTTCCGCCTTGGCAGGCGCCGAAGTGCCCGCCTCGGCAGGCCGGCACGATCTGCTCCATGGTGACCTTAAGACCGATGCAGTCGAAGGCGAAGTCGACCCCGGTGACCGGCACGCCACCCGAGGCGATTTGACCCGGCTTGCCGGTCATGGCGTGAATGGCCTCCACCGCGTTCACCTTGCTGGCGTTGATGCCATCGGTGGCACCGAAGCGCTTGGCGAATTCGAGCTTGGCGTCGTCGAGATCCACCGCGATGATCGGATTCGCGCCGCGCATCTTGGCGCCCACGACTGCGGACAGGCCGACCCCGCCGACGCCGAAGATCGCCACGGAATTCCCCTCTTGCACATTGGCGGTGTTCAACACGGCGCCGGCACCGGTCATTACCGCGCAGCCGATGATCGCCGTCACGTCGGTGGCGATGTTGCTGGGCGCACCGACCACGTACTGCTCGTCGGCGATGGTGTGGTCGGCCCAGGTGAATACGCTCGTCGAGACCGTCTCGCCCCCGCCGATGTCCACGGCAGTACGGGACGGCGCACCGCTCGCGTTGGCGGCGTCCCTCGGTACCCAGGTGACGAGCACCAGGTCCCCTTCATCCACATGGCTGACTGCCGAGCCCTTCTTGAGGACGATGCCGGTGGACTCGTGGCCGAGCAGTCCCGGGCGTCGGCGCGGGCGGTGCATCTGGTGCAGTTGCGAGTGGCAGACGCCCGAGGCGAACTGGCGGACGACGACTTGGTTCGGCTCCGGGTCCGGTAGGGTGATCTCCTGGACTTCAAGCGGCCCGGGCGCCCCCGGCATCACCACCACCCGCGCGGGTGTCCCCATGCTTCCCCCTAGTATCGTTCTTCGATGCTTGAGTGTGACGCCGTGACGGTGCCGTTGGCAAGACGGCGTCAGACGTCATGCTTTTGCCGACGAACGACGTCTTACGCGACGTGGATGACCTTGCGGAATGTAAGAGAGATTCGACGTCCACGCTTGACCCGGCTAGGTTTCTTGTTGCCAGGTTTGACGGGGCCAGGCTCGCTTTTGCGTTTCGGGATTTCGTGCGTCCATTGGTACCGAGCTTCCCCGGTGAGTACGGCTGCGCTACGCCGGTCTAGCTTGAGGGTCTCTTTGCCCTGGCCGGACTTTCGGAACCACATTTCCCACGTCTCTCCGAGGCTGACCATCGCCACGCCATCGGCAAAGCTCGATTCGTTGTCGACGTGAGGCGCGATGCCTTGATCCTCGATGTACGCGTTGACAATCACCTGATCG
>JAPOYW010000351.1 GCA_026706425.1 Gammaproteobacteria bacterium | reverse complement strand
CTTGCGCGACTCGACGGGACGGTCGAGGTAGGCGAGGATGTCCCGACTGTCCTCGGAGACCGGAATCGCAGTCGGAAACCCCTCGGTGGCGGCAACGGGCCTATCGGGGCCGCGCCGAAGATATCGGCGTCCGCGCCCCTCGCCGACCGCGCGGATCGCCCCCTCTGCGAGGAGTTTCGACAACCACCTCTGTGCCGTGCGCCGCGGTATCTCCGGATGACGGACCAGCAGGTCGGCCAAAGCCAGGGGACGCGGCGACGCGTCGATGCTGCCGAGCAGTGATGTGATTTCGGTGGCCACGGATCATCATGCCCAAGGTCGGAGTGGCGCGATTATGGCGCGTTTCCGCGTATTGCGCCACCCTCCCAGCGATAATCGCGCCATCAACGCGCCACTCTGCGTGACATGATTTCGATGTCGTGGTGGAGACTGGCGGCGTGGAGCCGCGACGGTCTGGTACGGCGTTCGCCATTTCGTCACCTTCGATCATGCCTTGCTCAGCAGGCGTTGGAGAGAGCCAACAGCACGTCGAACCGATCGATGCATTTGCCCGAAGAGCGGTTGGCGCGCATCTGGTCAACACGCGGGGTCCGCCGACCCGAGTCAACTATTGGCGCCAAGGCGATGCGGAAGTCGATTTCGTCTTGGAACGCGGACGCCGACGGTATCTGGTGGAGGTCAAGAGCAACGACCGCCGCACGGAGGGACGTGGTCGATCGATGTTCGTTCAGCGCTTTGGTGCCACGCAGTCCCTGACCGTGGGCGGCGACGGCATCCCGCTGGTGGACTTCCTGTCCGTACCGGCCAGCCGCTGGTTCGACGAGGACGAGTAGCCGTGGGCGGCAGATACCTGCCCAGAACCTGCGCGGTCGTAGGCGAAGTCGAGGAGAAGCACCATCCCCTGGTCGCATTCCGCGACCGAGACGCGTTTGTCCTGTTGGCTGCACCCGGGGCTGGAAAGACACGGGCATTCAAGCATGAGGCACACGATGTCCAGGGCTGCTACATAACGGCCAGGAACTTCCTCACGCTACCGGTTCGACCGGAGTGGCGTGAGACCACGCTCTTCATCGACGGGCTGGACGAGAGGCGCGCGGGTTCGTCAGATCAGAGAACGCCTCTCGACGAAATCCGGGCGAAGCTCGACTCACTGGGCAAACCACGCTTCCGGTTGTCGTGCCGCGAGGCCGACTGGTTCGGCGCGAACGACCGCTCGCATCTGGCGATGGTGGCACCGGGCGGGGAGGTCACCGAGCTTCGACTGGACCCGTTGACCGAAGAGGACAGCCTTAGACTTCTGCGCCAACTCGGCGTTGGCGACCTGCGGGTGTTCGTTGCCAAGGCACGGGGCCACGGTCTCGACGCCTTGATGGGCAATCCGCAGGCGCTCGAGATGCTGGCGCGTTCGGTTGCCAGTGGCGGCGAGTGGCCAACCACCCGTATGGGTACATTCGAGCGGAGCTGCCGCGAACTGGCCAAGGAACTCAACCGCGAGCATCAGCTGGCCGGGCGCCCGCAGATCGGTACACCGGAACTGCTCGATGCCGCTGGCCGGCTTTGCGCGGTGTGCCTCCTGACGGGCGCAGCAGGCTACGCCGAATTCGAAGGTGACCGCGACCTGCTGCCCCTGTCGGGATTCCGCACCCCGGTCCAGGAAGTCCTCCAGGTCGTCTGCCGCACATCGTTGTTCGAGAAGGACGACCGTTCCTTCGCGCCGCGACATCGGCAGATCGCAGAGTTCCTCGGCGGGCGCTACTTGGCGGGCCTGGTCGCCGACGGATTGCCGTCGGACGCGTGGTGGCTTTGCTCACCGGTTTCGATGGCGGAATCGTGTCGGAACTGCGTGGCCTGGCGGCATGGTGGGCCGCCCACGACCCCGAGGCGAGGCCCGACATCGTCGAGCGGGACCCGCTTGGCGTCGTCCTCTACGGTGACGTCAAGGGATTTTCTGTCGCAGAGAAGGAAGCCGTCATCGACGGATTGGAGTACGGTGGGGGGATCTCGCAACCGAGGACATGGCACCGTCGTTTAGCCGGAGGCTCTCGGATCAAGATGGCGGCGAGGCCCAACAGGAATCAGCGCTGAGCGGGAGTCGGACGCGGATGGCCTAGGCAGCGTCGGGCACCTGCTGATGACCTGGATCACCCCGCCTGGCGACTTCGGCATGTGGTGCGTGGACGAGGCGAATGCGGCATCCGACGACGACGTGTCGTTGCGGTTCGCCCGGAATGCCGCAGCGCACCTAGGGACTGAACCCGACTGGAACGCTAGCGGAGGGGCACGGAATCTACCTAGTGCTGTGGTTCGGACAGGCTTCCTGTCATCCCCGACCAGACGGCAGCAGGCCCGAAAGCGCCGAGCGCCTCGGAAAAGCCCTGGAGGAGGAACTGTCCCCGCAAGAGTCGCGCAGGGTCTCGGTGTGCGTACTCGACGTAGTGAATAGGAGCGTCACCTCCGCTTCCTAGGGAGCGGGGCGAGTTATGCCGCCATGCTTTCGATCACGTCGCCTTTGCGCTGCAGGACGGTCACGCCTTGTTCCAGGGCCACGCGTTTGAGTTCGTCGTGAATGTGGAACGCCGCTAGGACGAAGCGCTGTTCGTGGTCCGCATACTCGGGAAACAAGCGCCGGAAGTTGACCGCCTTGATTTCCAGCAACCGCCGCAGGTCCTTTTCGTGCGCCTTGTACTTGACCTCCACGACGAACACCGCGTGTCCGTTGACCAGCAGCAGGTCGAACTCGTCCTCCACCCCGGCGTGGCTGCGCGTGATGTTCTTGTCGATGAAGTCGAACCGCACCCCGCCGAGGACCGGTTCGGCCTTGAGGCTGTTGTAGTAGAACTCTTCGGCCACCGCGCCCTGGCTGTTGCCCACCCCTCCGTACATTTCGGCGAGCCGGTCCAGCTTGGCGTCGGTCTTCGCCAGCTGGGCATCGGTCTTCGCCAGCTGGGCATCGGTCTTCGCCAGCTGGGCGGCGGTCTTGGCCAGCTGGGCGTCGGTTCGGTCCTGGGCAACGGCAAGGCTGGCAACAAGCGCTTTCAGTTCGTCATCCGTCATGGCAATCACCCCGTCGGGACATGGCCGGTTCGGTTCACATCAAGGGCAAGGCGACAGCGACGCGTAGTACGCCGCGAGATCGTCGACGTCCTGGTCCGTCAGGTTCGCGACGAACGGCTGCATCGTTGCTTCGACCCGCACGCCGTCCCGAAACTCCTTGATCTGCTTGGCGAGATACGCCTCCTGCTGACCGGCGAGGCTTGGCCAGAGCGGGTTGACGCTGATGCCCTTGGGACCGTGGCATGCGGCGCAGACGGCTGCCTTGCTCGCCCCCGCTTCCTTCGAGCCCGCACCGGAGGCAGCGGTCGCGTACACCATCAATGCAACGATCGGGATGGCTGCGGTCAACAAGGCCAAGCGTAGTCTCATGGCGGGCTCCTCGAATGACGGCGCGATGCTAACCGACGTGGGGCCCTGGCGCATGGACTTCCTTCGCGGGCCGCGTCTCGCCGCGACCGATGGTCAGGAAATCCCAAAGCAAGAGCACCATGCCCAACGTCATCACGACGCCGAAGACCATCCGCCATTGCATGCCCTGGACGAACCACGGCTGGGTCTGGCCTTCGAAGTAGGCGGCCCAGGTCGACCCGCCGATGGCGCGTTCGATGAACGACTGCTCGTAGCCGGCGATGAGGAGCGCGATGGTCATGCCGAGCATCCCGACGTTGAGGAGGGCTAGCGACCATTTCCACTTCCAGCCGCGGTCAGGCAAGTCGCCCGACATCCAGACATCGCCCCGCCAGCGTTGCAGCGCGATGTAGATGAAGGCGATCACGATCGTCGCGTAGGCGCCGAAGAAGGCGAGGTGGCCGTGGGACGTCGTCCACTGCGTTCCATGCGTGTAGAGGTTGATCTGCGGCAGGGTGTGGATGAAGCCCCACACGCCAGCGCCCAGGAAGTTGCCGAAGGCGTGCGCGATCAGCCAGGCGAGTGCCGGGTGGTTCCGGCTCTGGAAGCTGTGCCGACCGGCATCGTAGACCGCGTGCACCACCATGGCGACCAGCGGGATCGGTTCAAGGGCGGAGAAGAAGCCGCCGATGCCGAGCCAGTATTCCGGCGTGCCGATCCAGAAGTAGTGGTGCCCGAGGCCGAGGATGCCGGCGCCGAACATCATCGCGACCTCGATGTAGAGCCAAGTGGTGACGATTTCCCGCCGCGCGCCCAGGGTCTTCATGAGACCCCAGGCCATGATGCAGCCGACCAGCACCTCCCAGGTCGCCTCGACCCAGAGGTGCACCACCCACCACCACCAGTACTGATCGACGGAGAGGTTCGTGGTGTAGAACATGCCGGCGAGGTAGAGCCCGGCCAAGGCGATGAGATCGAGCACCAGGGTGCCGGATATGCCGCTCCAACGGCCCTTCATGAAGGTGCCGGCCACGGTGTAGAAGAACACTCCCATGCAAACCACGATGCCGATATCCGCCCAGCGCGGCGCCTCGATGTACTCCCGGCCCTCGTTGATGAACCAGATGCTCATCTTGTTGCCGGGGCCGACCTGGACGACCAGGTAGACCACCACCACGACCGCGACGGCAGAGGTCAGGACCCAGAAGTTGATGTTGGCGAGCTTGGCACCCACCAGTTCGACGCCCGCTTCATCCTCCACCAGCCAATAGATCGAGCCGATGAAGCCGTACAGCATCCACACGATCATCGCGTTGATGTGCACCATTCGGTTGACGTTGAAGTCGAGGACGCCGTAGAGGAACTCCGGGTACAGGAACTGCAGTCCGGCGAGCAGACCGAAGAGCATCTGCGCGACGAACAGCACCATCGCGACGAGGAAGTACTTGAGCGCCAGGCGCTGGCCGGCGGACAGCGATGACGTGTCGCGAGCCGCGATGGCGTCCAATGCGGGGCGGACGGGGTTGGCGATCGCTGCTTCGGCCATGATCAAGCCCCTCCCTGCGGCAGGGGCTCGAAGCCCTGCGGGAACCCATTGGTGTCCACCGCCGACATCCACTTCAGGAACGCGATGATGCCGCGCACCTCCTCGTCCGTAACCCCGAGGTCGGGCATACGCCGGTTCGTGCCGTACGTCCGCGCGTTGGTCTTCGGATCCTTGAGGAACATCGTCATCAGCAGTTCCCGGGCCTGCTCGTTGCCCCAGCCCGGATCCAGCCATGCCTTGGTGAGATCCGGCGCGTAGTAGGCGCCGTTGCCGAGCAGGGTGTGGCAGTTCATGCAGTTTTTGGCCTGCACGGTGAGCTTGCCGAGATCCACCAGCGCCCTTGCCTCCTCCTCGCTCAAAACCTCGCCGAACAGCGGCGCTTCCTCGCCGATTACCGGCACCTTCATGTTCCGCTCCTCGTCGAAGACGTAGTCGATGCGGTGGTTGATCACCGAGTAGGCCGGCACGCGGTCCTGTCCCGCCGTGATCGCGGCCAGCGAATGGAAAGTCAGGAGAATAAGCACTAGGAACATGCCCGCGGTCACGAAGATCGCGCACTTGCGCCAGAAGTCCTGGCTAGCCCACCACACCCCGTCACTCATTTTCCGCCTCCATCGTCTTGCCTTCCGATGTTCCGTGGGTTGCCACCGACAGCCGCCAGATGGCGCGTGGCGCCACGAAATAGCCAACAAGCAGCACCAGGGTGAGGAACGCCCACGCTCCCGTGAGATTCATTGCCCAAGCAAACAGCACCGTAACCGCCACGAGGGCGAGATAGGCGAGGTACGAAAGCGGTCGCAGGATAGCCAGACCCTTGAGGCGCCCGAGCGCCAAGCAGATCGCGTAGGCGGCGCCGAACAACACGATGCCTCCCGCCGACAGGGCGGCCACGGCGATTCGCTGCAGCTCAACGGGGTCGATCATCTGACCGCGTGACTCCAATTCTCAAGAAGCCGGAGGTCACTGACGACGAATATACTCGTGTCAGACATCGACAAGGAATATCTGTGCACATGCGATGCGTCGTTTCGCTCATGGTCGCGCTGGCGGCGGCGATGCCAACCGCAGCCGAACGGCCCAATGTCGTCGTGCTGTTCGTCGACGACCTAGGCTACCGGGACATCGGCGTCTACGGTGGGCCCGTCGAAACACTCGCGCTGGACGCACTGGCCGCGAACGGTGTCCGGTTCACCGACTTCCATTCCGGCAGCGGCGTCTGCTCGCCGTCCCGCGCGGTGGTCATGACCGGCCGGAAAGGAGCCTTCAGCCGTGCCCAGCCGCTCTTCTGGTTCTCACCGGACGCCGGCGCCGCGGTGCGGGATGGCAAGTACTCCTTCGTCGCCTACCCGGGCTACCAGTTGCCGAAGGACCGCGACGGCATGCAACACCTCTTCGAGCAGGTGAAGGCGGTGCTCGAGGAGACCAACGACCCGGCGCTCACCCACGGCGACCTGTGGACGCAGATGTTCAACGGCTTCAAAACGGGAGCTACAAAGGGTCTCCCCTACGATGTCTCGCTGGCAGTCTCTCCACGACGAGCCTTGGGTACCGGCAGAGCCTGCGACTGGTATGGCAGCCCGAATCCCGCCAACTGCTTGAAGGTGTCCGGGTCGTCGCAGTCGTCGGCGAGTTCCTTAGGGAAGTGGTTCGGGATGTCGTCCTGAGGCTGAATCGCCGCGTGCCGGTAGAAGTTCGAGATGGTGACCCGCAGTCCCGGGGCCGTGCGCGGATAGGCGCCGTGCCAGAGCTGGCCGTGAAACGCGATCAACGAGCCGCGCGGGCACTCGACCGGGACCGCCTCCCGGGCGGCTGCGGGCTGTACCGGGTGGCTGGCGCGCAGATGGGATCCCGGGACGCAAGCAAACGGACCGCTGTCGGGCGAGTACTCGGTCAGGCACCAGTTGCAGTTGGCGTTGAGCGCGACGCGGCCCCAGGGCTGGGGGACACCACCCTGGTCGCAGTGCAG
>JAPOYW010000170.1 GCA_026706425.1 Gammaproteobacteria bacterium | reverse complement strand
AGAGAACTTCCCGGACCCGGCACCCGAGACCTCGTTTCTGCCGGACAAGACCAGCAACCTCATCGCCACCAACAACTCGCCCGACATTCCGTTCGAGCAGTCGATCAACCCCTACAAGGGCTGCGAGCACGGCTGCATCTACTGCTACGCCCGCCCCACTCATGCGTTCCTCGATCTCTCCCCCGGACTCGACTTTGAAACCAAGATCTTCTACAAGACCGATCCTGTCGAGCGGCTGCTCGAAGCGCTCGACAAACAGGGGTACGTCTGCCGGACGCTTGCGCTCGGCACCAACACCGATCCCTACCAGCCCGGCGAGAAGGAACTGAGGGTCACCCGACGGCTCCTCGAGACGCTGCTCGACCGCCGCCACCCGGTCAGCATCGTCACCAAGGGCGCGCTGATCCTTCGGGACCTCGACATCCTGGGCGAACTCGCACACCTAGGACTCGTGAGCGTGGGAGTCAGCGTCACGACGCTCGACAACGAACTCAAGACCAAGCTAGAACCGCGCACAGCGTCACCTGGCGCCCGGCTGCGGATGGTGCGTGAACTGAAGGCCGCGGGTGTTCCGGTGGGGATCATGATGGCACCCGTCATCCCCTTCATCAACGATCACGAGATCGAAACCGTGGTCGAGGGCGCCGCAAAAGCCGGCGCCGAGTTCGCCGGCTACGTGATGCTGCGCCTACCCTTCGAAGTGAAGGATTTGTTCGTCGAGTGGCTCGATGAGCACTATCCGCTGAAGGCCGAACATGTGATGAGCCGCGTTCGCGAGATGCGCGGCGGCAAGGCCTATCAGGCCGAATGGGGCACGCGAATGCGCGGCCAAGGGGTCTATGCGGACTTGATCGCCAAGCGCTTCGAGGTGGCCAGGCGCAAGCATGGTCTCGACGTGTCGAGGCGGGCGGAACTCAGGACGGATCTCTTCCGTCGCGGTCAGGGCATGTTGTTCTGACCGGATGGCCAATAGGGCCAGCTACCGAGACCCGGTAGCCTGATGCCCGGTGGGTAGAAGCCAACCCCGGCCGCGGAGCCGAACAGGTTCACCTCGACTCCCTCGCGCAGGGCGGCGGTCATCGAAACCACGCCGCGTATCGAAACCAGGTAGCCGGTGCCGCTCGGCGCACGCCCGACAAACGCGCCATCCGCGAGGTAGTCCTTGCCGATCGCGGTCGGCGGCAGGTTTAGGCGAAGTTCCGGAACACGACGCCCCACGAATGCCGTGAACGTGTTGCTGTTCGGGCCGGGCCATGTCTCGTACCGCCTGGAAAACGGGTATTCGCGTACCGCGGCTTCGACCTGGTCGATCACGGCATCGACGCCCGGCCCGCGCAGGTCTACGAGGAGCGTCGGTCGGTTGGAGAACCACATGGCGTCCGGTCGGCCCGGTTCCTGGACCAGGGCCGTGCCCGTGCGTCCCAACCGCCAGCCGATGACCTCGTGCCGCAGGTAGTGTTCGGCCCCGGAGCGCTTCGTCGAAATCCAGGTGTGCACGGCCACCGCCCCTCGAAGGCCCCAGGTCCGTGCGGCGTAGACCTGTACCACGGGTTCCATGGTTTCGGACGGTGCCGGGGCCAGGCCGGTGGCTTCGTGGCTGGCGCTGCTCCAATGGGGACGTTCGGCGAAGACGAGCCGAATCCCCACCGCCAAAACGGCCGGGGCAACGAACACGCCGATCAGGATCCACGCCATTGTCCGTGCCCGCGCCTTTGGAGTACCTGTCTTGGCCAAGGGTAGGTGTCGACGGAACAATCCTACCGTCCCGATGCTTCCCGTCGATAGAATCCGCCGAGCTCGCAAGGAGTGTTCCAATGTTGGCCCGTCGTTTCGACATCCCCCATCGTCACCGGAAATTCTCCATCGTCATCACCGACGACGGCGCGCTCGAGTTGTGGCTCGACGGCTGCCTTCGCAAGCGCCGGGATCCGGGCCCGCGCGATCCGCTCTACGTCTGGACCAACATCGAACTCGATTGGGAGGATCACCACTACGTGGAAGCGCGCTACTACCGGCGCCACGACGAACTCAAGGTCACCATCAACGGAGCGCCGATCCTTGAGCAGTCGCCGACGACGGGGTCGGCGTAGTCGGCATCGATGCTTCGCGAACGCGGAGCTCTCGCTCTCCCATGAAGAACTCGTGGAGATTCGCCTGGATGCTGTAGAGGCACGGTATCAGGATCAGCGTGATCGCCGTCGCGAACACGATGCCGAACGCCAGCGAGACCGCCATGGGAATGACGATCTGGGCCTGCATCGATCGTTCCAGCACGATGGGCACCAACCCGAAGAACGTCGTCAGCGAGGTCAAGAGAATCGGCCGGAAGCGGGCGGCGCCCGACTCGATGGCGGCTTGCATTGGCGTCGCGCCTTCCGCCACCCGCCGGTTGACGAAGTGCACGAGGATCAGGCTGTCGTTGACCACCACCCCGGCAAGCGCGAAAAAGCCCAGGAGCGAAATCGCGTTCACCGGAATCCCGATGATCCAGTGACCGATGACGGCGCCGATAAGTCCGAATGGAATGACGGTCATGATGACCAGCGGCTGCAGGTAGGACTTCAGCGGTATGGCCATCAGGACATAGATGCCCACCAACGCGCCCATGAAACCCCAGATCATCTCCCACACCGATTCCTGCTGCTCCTGAAGCGAGGTGCCCATGTCGAATCCGACGTCCGGGTACTTGGCGAGAAGCCCGGGAAGGTACGTCGACATCACCGTGCGGGCCACCCGTCCCGGCTCCACGACGTTCAGGTCGGCATTGGCCGACACTGTCACGGTACGCTGCCCGTCGATCCGGTTGATGGCGTTGTAGCCCCGCTCTAGCTCGTACGTCGCCACGGCGCGGAACGGCATTTCTCGACCGTCGGGCAGCCGTATCCACATATTCTCCAAGTTGCCGATGGATTTCCGCTCGCTCCGGGGATAGCGGACCATCACGCGCACGTCCGAATCCCCCCGCTGGATGCGCTGCGCATCGGCGCCGTAGAAGGCTTGGCGGACCTGGCGTGCGAGGTCAGACAACGTCACGCCCATCGCCTCCGCTTCCGGCCGGACCGTCAGACGGATCTCCTCGGGGCCGTCGCTGGCCGACGACATCGTAGGTCTTCAGGTGCCCTGCGAGATCCTCCGCCGCCGCCTCGACCTGGGCGATGCTGCGGCCGCTCAGCCGAAAGGCCACCGGGGGTCCGCCACCCATCCGGTTGCCGGTGGAGATGCGTAGTTCGGTGGTTCCGGCGATCTGGCCGATCTTGGCCCGCCAGCGGGTTTCGATCTCCTTCATGTCGATTGCCACCGCACGGGTCTCGACCTTCGACAACTCGACCTGGAAACGGCCGCTGCGACCGTTTTGAACATAGGCGAAGACGTTTTTGACGATGTCGTCCTCGAAGCCGAACTCCGCCTTGAGCTCGTCGTCCACCTCGTGCAAGGCAGCCGTCATCTCGCCAACGATGTCGACGATCAGTTCATCGGGTGCGCCTTCCTGGATCTCGACCTGCGCCATGATGAAGTCGCCCCCGAATTCCGGGAAGAACGCGATCCGGATGAAACCGCCCAGGACTAGGCCGACCATCAGGATCGCCACGGCGATGAACGCCGCGAGCGTCGTCCAGCGGTACTCGATCGCCCGGGCCAGGAACGGCTTGTAGACCCTCTCGATGAAGCGCTTCAACTGCACGTCCACCCAGTCGGAAACGCCGCGCCGGGATCCGTGGGAGGAGCGCATGATGGCGAGGTGGGACGGCAGGATGAGCTTGCTCTCGATCAGGGAAAAGGCGAGACAGAGGATGACGATCCAGGCGATGGCGCGCGCCACCGACGACGTCGCCCCCGACTGCAGGAGCATCGGCGTGAATGCCATGATGGTCGTGAGTACTCCGAACGTCGCGGGCACCGCCACGCGCTGGGCGCCGCGCACGATGTTGCCGAGCGTGTAGCCGTGTTTTTCCGTTTCGGTGTATGCGCTCTCCGCGATGATGATCGCATCGTCAACCACGACACCCAGCACCAGTATGAACGCGAACAGGCTCATGACGTTGATCGTCACGTCGACGAACGGCACCGGCATCATCATGAACGCGCCGAGGAACGCCACGGGCAACCCGATGATCACCCAGGCGGCGACCTTGAGATGCAGGAACACGCCGAGGATGATGAACACGAGGATCGCCCCCAAGGCCATGTTCTTCAGCATCATGTCGATGCGCCCCTTGAGGTAGAAGGAGCTGTCGCCCCAAGCGGCAGGGTCTGGTTGCGCTCCTCGACGAAGGCCTTCACGGCCGCGCTCACGTCGATGGGGTTTTGCTCCTCGCTGGCACGCACGTTGATCCCGAACGAACGTTTGCCGTTGAAGAAGGAGTAGCTCTGCACCTCGGCGAACTGGTCGCGGATCGTGGCCACGTCGCCGAGCCGGATACGGGTTCCGTCGGGCCGTGTGAGAAGGACGATCTCCTCGTACTCCTGACCGGTATAGGCTTGCCCCGTGGCGCGCAGGCGTATATCGCCCGCCTCGGAACGGATCGAGCCGCCGGGCAGGTCGATGGACCATTGCCGGATTACCTGCGCGACGCGGTCCAGCGTCAATCCGTACTGACGCAGGGTGTCCTCCGAAATCTCGATTGATATCTCGAACGGCCGCGAGCCAAACACCTGGGCGAAGGACACCTCCGGCAAAGCGACGATCTCCTCCCGCAACCGATCGGCGAGTTCCTTCATCGTCGTCTCTTCCAGCTCGCCGGTGAGCTGAATGTCGATCACGGGGTTGCGGAACCGGGACTCGGAGATGATTGGGCGCTCTGTCTCCGTCGGAAACGTCGAGATCCCGTCGACGGCGAGTTTCACCTCGTCCATCTTCTCGGCCACATCGGCGCGGCTGTCGAGGTCGATATAGACGGTGCCCCCGCCTTCACCGGCGAAGGAGCGGTACTCGATCACGCCCTCGATGGACTTGACGGCCCCCTCGACACGCAGGATCACCCCTTTTTCGACTTCCTCCGGGGTTGCGCCACGAAAGGGCACCTGGACCTGGATCTGATTGCGGATGAACTCGGGGAAGGACTCTTTCTTGATCTCGCCGACCAGCGAATACACGCCGAGGCCGATGATGCCGAGCATCAGCAGGTTGGCGGCGACGTGATTCTTGGCGAACCAGCCGATCAGGCCGCGGACCTCCTCCGCCGGGGATTCCCCTGGCAATTCGCTCGCGTCACTCACTGTTGATGCGGACCCTCATCCCCGGCAGCGAGTTCTCCGGCGGCGTCACGGTGTAGCGTTCGCCGTCGCGCAATCCCGCCGCCACGTAGGCGAAGCCTTCATCGGTGCGGACGACCTCCAGATCCCGGGGTCGGATCGTCAGGATCGGCTCCTCGGCCAACCGACGCGTTTCCGAGCCGACCATCCACAGCGTCCTGCCGCGCTCCAGCGAGTGGCGGGGGATGACAAACACATCGCCCGCATCCATGCCCTCGATGGCGGCACTGACGAAAGTCCCGATGCGCAACGGCTCTCCCCCGGAGGCGTAGGGATCCTGGACCTGGGCGACCAGATGCAGCACACGCGTATCGGGGTCGAACACCCCTTCGGTGCGCACGATCTCGGCCGACCAGTCGTGGATGACGCCCCCGATGTCCGCCCTGAGGGTCGCCTGCAACGATCCGTCGGCGTTCAACCTCGCCAGTTCCAGGTACTGCAGGTCAGTCTGCGGAATCGGCAACCGGATCTCCGCGTAGTCGGTGGCGAACGTCTCCGCAACCGGCGTCCCGGTGTTGACGAACTGGCCGACATCGGCGCGCTTCTCCCGAACCATGCCATCGTAGGGGGCGCGGATCACCGTTCGGCTCAGATCCTCCGTCGCCTTCTCGAGATCCGCTTCGGCGGACTCGAGTCCCGCCACCGCTTCGGCAAGCTGCGGTTTTCGGAGGGTGAGATCCGAAGCCGGGCGATCGGCTGCCTCGAGACTGCGCAGCCGTTCCCAATCCTCGTAGGCATAGCCCGCCAGCGCGTTCTCGGTGGCAACCTTGGTCTCGGCCTGGGCCACCGCCGCCGTCGCGCGCTTCAGTGCCGTCGAGTAGTTGCGCGGATCGATGCGCACCAGGACGTCGCCCTTTTCGAAGAATCCGCCTGCAACGAACGCCGGCGAGACCTCCACGACCGTACCCGACACCTCCGACACGATGGTCGTCCGGGTACGGGGCGCCACGACGCCCTGGGAGCGCACCACGAAGGTGACCGGCTCGCGCCTTGCTTCGGCCACGTCCACCAACAGGGTCGGCGGCGGGGCTGGATTTTGAACTGCGGGCGTGCGAGCGGCGAACAATGCCACCGCCGCCAACGCGGCGACGGCGATCAGAACAATGGGCAACGTGATCTTGAGCCAGAGCATGACTGATGGGTTGGCCGCACCGCGATCAGACGGCAATTCCCGCCGGTGCTGCCAGTGCTGCTAGTGCTACTTTAAGTAACGTCAAGGCGTCCATGTTAGCTCAATTTCTGCGTTTGCGTCCGATGTATGCTGTTCGTGAGCGTGGAACGCGTCATCCTCTCCAGCGCGTCCTCAAGCGGACCGCCTCTCCCCGCATGGAACAGACGCCAGAGGGAGCCTGCGACCGTGGCATTCGTTCCATGGCAGGTCGGTGTGGCTGGGCCGGAGGCGAACCCCGGCGCACAGCGAAGCGAAGCGCCGGGGACGGCTTTGGGGCCCGAGGGAATGCTCCCTCGGCCATACGATCCACAGCGATCACATGGCTGGCGCGGCCGCGCCATATGTTCGCCAGCGTGTAATATGGAATCCAATACGGGTTCTTGTTATCGGTACCGAACACATGGCGGTTCACAGAGGCCAGCAGAATACTACCGGCGACTGCAAGCCGTTCGGGACGAGGGTGCCTGGGAGGATTGGCTGAAGTTCCTGGTCCGTGGAGTTG
>JAPOYW010000518.1:484-6929 GCA_026706425.1 Gammaproteobacteria bacterium | reverse complement strand
CCGACTTGAGGACGTTCACCGCCCGCTGCGTGATGTCCGCCAGGTTTCCGATCGGCGTTGCCACGATGTACAACCGCCCCTGCCGAACCGGCGGGTCGGGCGGTGTGTCGTTGTCCATGGGCACGGTCTCCCGCATCGGCTGCACATTTGCGCTCGCCGCCATCTTCGCAGTGAGTGGATGCAAAAGCACCCCGGCGGAGCCCGAATCGGCGCCGGAACAAGCCGCGCCCAGTCCGGTGACACCTCTTGAAGCCGACCTCGAGCCCGCGCAGGCCGGCGGCGACGATGCCGGAAGAGCCCGTGCCTATCTTGCTGCGCTGGAACGACTGGTTGACCTCGGGGAGGTGGACGGCCTTGGCGAGATCGTCCAGCGAATGCTCGCCGAGGAGTCGGAGGCGGGAATCTTGGCCGATGCGTTGGATCGGGCAATGCGATACCGGTTCGACGCGATTCGACTTGAACTGGCGACGAATTCCGGCGACAAAGAGCAAATACGGAGCCTGCTAGCGGTCCTCGAGCCGCAGGGACCCCAACAGGCGCGGCACGCGATGGGTATTAGAGCCCGGGCCCTGTCGGCGCTCGGCGACACCGCCGGGTCCGCACGCATGTTGATCGCACTGGCGGACATGACGTCCGACGCCACCACGCTGGACCGGCTGAGTGCAGCGATCTGGCGAGAGGTCACGCAAATGTCCGTGATGGAGCTTCGCTCCCGGGCTAGATCCGCATCCAACCCGTCCGCCCAAGCCTGGTGGACGCTGGCCAGCGACTTCAACGCAGCGGTCACGAGCCGTGGCCGGGTTCATCAATGGCAACGCTGGCGCAACCGCCACCCCGGCCACCCGGCCGCACGCCACCCGCCGCCGACGCTTCGGCAGTTTCCCGGGGATCCGAGCGAGCTTGCCCTTCTGCTCCCGGTTACCGGCGACTTCGGTCCGGCCGGCGAAGCCGTTCGGGACGGCTTGCTGGCGGCGTACCTCCACGCCGGGGGGAACTCGCAGCGCATCCGGGTCTACGACACGAACTCGATGTCGGTCCGGGCCGCCTACGACCTGGCGCGACAACAGGGCGCCGAAGTGATCATCGGCCCGCTCCGGAAGGAGGCGGTTGCCGCCCTCTCGGAGCTGTCTCCCGCACTGCCCGTCATTGCCCTCAACCATCTCGATCCCGGAACCCCGACCGCCGACACCATGGTTCAGTTCTCGCTCGCCATCGAAGACCAGGCGTCCGCCATCGCCGATGCGCTCTCGGCGCGGGACATCGAACGCATCGTGCTCTTCGATTCCCCGGCTCGTTGGTCCGGGCGCGCTCGGATCCGGCTGGAAGACGAACTCGACGGGGTCGAAGCCGTCGGCTTCGGCACCTTCACCCGCGTTGGAGAGATCACGAGTGTCGTGGGCAAAGCGCTGCATATCAGCGAGAGTCAGGCGCGCGCCACGGAGATCGAGTCGGTATTGGGAACGACACTCGAGTTCGCGCCCCGCCGGCGAGACGACGTGGATGCCGTGGTGGCGCTGATCGACGCCGCCGAGTTCCTGTCGCTCAAACCCGCACTCGACTTCTATTTCGCCGGCGACCTGCCCGTCTTCGCGCCCTCGACGGCAACCCTCGGCAGCGTCAATCTGTCGCGCCTCGAGGGAGTGCGGGTCTGCGCCATGCCGTGGACGCTCGATGCGGGAGA
Organism: Gammaproteobacteria bacterium; assembly: GCA_026706425.1. GTDB lineage: Bacteria > Pseudomonadota > Gammaproteobacteria > Pseudomonadales > Azotimanducaceae > VXYL01. Next base: position 5,248 of record JAPOYW010000518.1, on the reverse strand, counting down.
CCTCGGCGAGTCCGTCTACGAGGCATTCCCGGCCAGCCGCGGCACCTACTCATCGCTCTTCGCCCTTGGCGTCGACGGGTTCCGGCTCGCCAACCAAATGGACCGGTTGACCGTTCGCCGGGAACCCATTCCCGGCAGCACCGGGGTCCTGTCGCTCGGGGAGGACGGCCGCATTCGACGGACGCTGGTCTGGGCCGAGGTTGTCGGCGGACGGCTAGTCCCTCTGTGGAACGACGTCAACTGATCCCCTGTATAGCTCGCTATGGGACATCTACAGTTGCCGTCCCGATGATCGAGAAACGGTGGCTACGAGGACTGCGTCGCGCGGGCGCGTCGCTGATTCCGGATGCTCGGCGGGACACGCTGCGTATCGGGCGGCGGGCGGAACGACGGGCGGAACGGCTCCTTCGCGGGCATGGGCTGAGTACGTTGGCCAGGAACTACACCCGTCGGACCGGCGAAATCGACTTGGTGATGCTCGATGGTGACGTACTAGCCTTCGTGGAAGTCCGCTACCGGTCCGAAGGTGCGTGGAACTCCGGTTTGGGTTCGGTTGACAGGGGCAAGAGGCGCCGGCTCACCCGCACCGCCGAGCGATACCTCGAGGAGCATCCCGAACACCGCTACCGCGGAATTCGATTTGACGTCGTATCCGCTTCAAGGGGAAACTACCGCATCGCATGTGAATGGATTCAGGATGCGTTCGATGCAATGGATGGCTGAACTCTCCCCCACTGCTTGCAGTGGACCCGCTGCATGCAGCGGACCCGCCGCTTGCGGCGGACCTCGTCCCTTCCGGCCCCTGTTGCACGGCCTCGTCGCGACACTGGTCGCCTTGCAGGTCGGCTGCGTGAGCTTCACGGGCGAGGACCCGACCCTAAGAACCCCCGGTGGCTGGCTCGACGACGAAGTCATCGAACGGATGGCCTCGCGGCGAATCGATGCCGCCGATGAACGCCTAGCGACTAGCCACGTCAACGTGGTGAGTTACGACGGCATCGTACTGCTGACCGGGCAGGTCGAAGACCAGGGTCTGCGCAGTCTGGCCGAGGATTCGATCCGCGAGATCCGCAAGATCCGCAAGATCCACAACGAAATCCAGATCGGCGGCGCGAGCAGCCTGGTGGCCAGGGGGAACGACAACTGGCTACAGACCAAGGTCAAGGCGCAACTCCTTGCCGACGAGGATGTCGAGGGCGCACGGATCAAGGTGTTCGTCGAGGATGGCATCGTCTACCTGATCGGTGTCTTGCCCCGCGAACAGGCGGATGCCGCGGTTGCGGTCGCCCGGACCGTGTTCGGAATCCAGCGGGTCGTCAAGGTCTTCGACTACGTGGAGAACAGTTCCTAGCGGTGCCCGAGTCGCGGTAGCCCCGAGACTTCGTTGTCGGCGCGGCTATGGCACCATGTCCGCAACCGGCATTGCCGACGAACAGCGCCAGTCAGACATCGTCGAATATCGGGTCGGTGCACCACCTCCGAAACTGCTTCTTGGTGACCGTGAGCGCCGCTTTCGATTCCGGGTATTGTCCCTTGTCATCCGTATCCTCGACCCAGGCCTCCACGAGCGCACGCATGACCTTCAGGATTTCCTCGTGGTCGGGGTCGTCCGCCAGGTTGACCGTCTCGTGCGGATCCTCCTTCAGATCGTACAGTTCCTCCGCCGGCCTCGGCCCATAGGCCAATGCCTGGGTCGGTGTCAGCTCACCGCGTTCATGCATTTCCCGCGTTCTAATGATCGCCGGCCACGCCTCGCGGAAATTGGGCTGCGCGACCGGCCGGTCGGTCATGAAGTTCCTGATGTAGTGAAAGCGGTCGCCAACGGCGCTGCGGGTCCGGTCCACCACCCATTCGCAGCGGTCCCTCGCTGAGAACACGTGCTCGCGCTGCGGCCCCTCGAACAGATTGGCGGAGTCCATGTAGTCCGGCACCGTGACCCCGGCGAGTTCCAGTGTGACGTTGCGCCTACATCCAGCGTGGCGACCGGTTCCCGCCGCCGCGTACCCGGCGGGATCAACCCACACCACACCCTCGGCTGCCAGGGCGTCTATGTTGGGGGTTTTGACCAGCACCTCGCCATAGCAGCCGTATCTCGGATCCTGGTCTTCGATGTAGATCCAGAGAATGTTGGGTCGTTTGTTCGCCATGGCTATCCGACTGTCGACGGCCGGTCGGGCGCTTTCTGGCGTCCCGGGCAAAGGTCTACTTGACCAGCGAGAGCTTCGGTCGGGACGGCGGTTCCGGCTCGGTTGGCGTGTCGCCGTCTTCGACCTCGAATACCATTCCCATGCTGTTTTCCCGCGCGTAGACGGCCACGACCGTGCCGATCGGCGCGCTCAAATGCACGGATCGCCCACCGAATCGGCAGTCCACGTCCAGCGTGTCCTTGCCGATGGCGAGATTTCGGGTCGCCGTGGCGGACACATTGAGAACGAGGCGACCGTCGGTGGCGTAGTCGAGCAGTGCTTCCGCACCAGGCGCGTCCGCCGCGATCACCACGTAGGGTGTCCAAGAGTTGTCGACGATCCAGTCGATGATCGCCCGGACCAGATAGGGTCGCGTGGACGTCATTCGCCCATCTCGACCTCGAGCTCAGTCAGGCTGTCGCGGAACGACTGGCGTGCGAAGATCTTCTGCATGTATTGCGACATGGGTCGTGTCTGACGTTCCGGGAGGTCGACCTCCACGTATTTCAGACGCCAAAGCACGGGTGCCACGCAGCAATCCACGAGCGTGAATTCCTCGTTCATGAAGAACGGCTTCTCCGCGAACAACGGGGCCGCTCCGACGACGCTTTCCCGCAGTTCCCGATGGGCCTTCCCCAGCACGCGCTCGCCGCCCCGGCCGCGCATCAGCACGTCGAGCCGACCGCTCCAGTCCTTCTCGATGCGGTGCATCAGCAATCGACTCTGTGCCCGGGCGACGGGATAGACCGGCAGCAGCGGGGGATGCGGGAAGCGCTCGTCCAGGTACTCGATGATCACGGTGCTCTGGTAGAGCACGAGTTCGCGGTCGACGAGGGTGGGAACCGTGTTGTAGGGATTCAGGTCGCCGAGTTCCTCCGGCGGCCGGCGGGCATTGACGTCGGCGATGTCGACGGTAACGCCCTTCTCCGCCAATACCATCCGAACCCGATGACTGTAGTGGTCGCGCGGGTCCGAGTAGAGCGTCATCGAAGAGCGTCTGATTGGATTGAAGTCCACGGCAACCTCCTGCCCTAGCGGCGGCACGCCAGCCCGACGAGCGATGACGTCAATACGGCATCGGTGCTCGACTCGTGCCGGGGCCTTGTGCCGCGTCCAGTCATATTAGTGCAGGTCTCTCCGGTATTCGCGATTGAGCAACGTGGCCAGAACGAACAGCCCGGCAAGGAACACGAGCACCCAAACACCGATTCGGTGGCGTTCCAGCCGACCGGGGTCGCCCACGTAGTGGAGGAAATTGGCGATGTCGTAGGCCGCCTGGTCGAATTCCTCCCCGGTCATCGAACCCGTCCCCGGGTCCACCTCCAAGTCCGACAACTCCTCCCGGATCACCGGATCCGCGCCGTCCGGCAGCTCGTCGTGGGCCGTCACGTCGGTCACGTATTCGCCGTCCGACCGCTTGTTGACGATCTCGTCCAAGCCGTCGAGGATGTCCACGGGTTTGGGTCGTTTGGGGACGAGGCGTGGTATTCCCTGCAACCCAGCGAGGACATGGGGCATACCGATGTTCTCGTACACCCGGTTGTTGAAGCCGAAGGGTCGCTCCGGATCCGCGTAGAAGCTCTTCAGCATGCTGTAGACCCACGCGGTGCCTCGGACCCGGTCGACCATTGTCAGATCCGGCGGCGGTTTCCCGAACCAAACCTTGGCGCGTTCCAAGGGCATGGACGTCTGCATCAGGTCGCCGATGGCGGCTCCGTCCATGCCCGCGGGGCGGGCGCGACCGGGAAAGACCAGGTTGCGCAGCGCGACGTCGTGAGGAATCCCGAGATCGTCGGCCGTGCGCTCGTAGCGCTGGAACTTGAGGGAGTGGCAGCCGAGGCAATAGTTGACGTACAACGTCATGCCCCGTTGCAGCGACGGCAGGTCGCGCAGATTCGGCTTCATCGGCTCGAGTTCCGCGTCGGACCCGGCACCGTGGACCGTCAACGTCGCGATAAGTCCCACCATCCCGACGACGGCGGCGGTCCGGGTCACGTCACGCGCTCCGGCGGCGTCTTGGTCTTCTCGACGCGCGTGTACCAGGGCATGAGCACGAAGTAGGCGAAGTAGATCAGCGTACAGACCTGCGCGATTGCCGTGGTCAAGTCCGTGGTGTGGATCGTGCCGAGGTAGCCGAGTATGAAGAAGCTCACCAACATGAGCGCAAGCATGACCTTCGACGCGAGTCCCTTGTAGCGCATGGACTTGACCGGGCTCCTGTCGAGCCACGGCAGCATCGCCGGGATCAGGACGGCCGCACCCATGACGACGAGCCCCCAGAACTTGGCGTCGAGGCCGAACATCGGGAAGGTCGTCGCGCGCAGCATCGAGTAGAACGGCGTGTAGTACCAGACCGGCGCGATCACGTCCGGCGTTTTCAACGGATCGGCCTGCTCGAAATTCGGTTTCTCCAGGAAGTAGCCGAACATTTCCGGCGCGAAAAACATGATCGCGCAGAAGATGAACAGGAACGCAACCGTCGCCTGGAAGTCGTGCACCGTGCAGTAGGGATGGAACGGGATTCCGTCGAGCGGCACCCCCTTCTCGTCCTTGTGATCCTTGCTCCGGCTGCCGGCGG
>JAPOYW010000518.1:0-465 GCA_026706425.1 Gammaproteobacteria bacterium | reverse complement strand
CTCATCGCCGGCGCACGGGTCGCCGTGGTGGGCGGCGGCTTCATCGGTTCGGAGCGCGATCGGAAGTGCCACGACATGGAGGGCGAAGAACCGGTTCAGGGTGATGTCCGAGATTCCGTAGTCGCCGCGAACCCATTCCATCAGGCCGTCGCCGAACAAGGGGATCGCACCGACCAGCGAGACGATCACCTGCCCGGCCCAGTACGACATGTTGCCCCAGGGCAGCAGGTAGCCGAAGAAGCCCTCCGCCATCAGCACGAGGTAGATGGCCATGCCGATGAGCCAAATCAATTCGCGTGGTTTGCGGTAGGAGCCATAGGCCAGAGCACGGAACATGTGCAGGTAGACCACGGCAAAGAACGCGGACGCGCCGGTGGAGTGTGCCAGCCGGATTAGGTCCCCGTGCTCGACGTCGCGCTTGATGTACTCGTCGGAGGCGAACGCTCGCTCGGCGGATGGCACGTA
>JAPOYW010000192.1:2898-6932 GCA_026706425.1 Gammaproteobacteria bacterium | reverse complement strand
GCGGCAACCTCGTTTCGCCTCGGGTGGAAGAGCAGGTTGTTCACCTTGCAGTCGCCGTGAATCACCCGCCTTGCCACGCCGGGCCGGAAACGACTTCGGAGTTCGTTGATCTCGGCAAGCAGGCTACCGACGTCGCCGCTCGGTGCCGCGTCGAGCCGGTCCAGGTAGAAGGCGAGGTCGTGGAACCCTTCGATCACTTCTTCGAGTTCGCCACCGAAGTCCGCGAACGTCGCGAGAAATCCGCCGAACGCCTGGCCTGCGCAGGCGAGCAACTCGTCCGGCAGAATCTGGAAGTTCCTTGAGGGGAGGTGGGGAAACAAACGCCAGACATCCCCATCGGTGTCCACGCTGTAAGGGGACTCTTCGATCGTAGGTACCGGGGGCAGAAGCAGATCGCCGCCTTCGTGCGCGATGGCCTTGGCGAGATTGCGCATGAGCGCTTGCGGATCCTTGAACACCGATCGGTTCAAACGCTGGAGCACGTAGCGGTCATCGACGAGGTAGGTGTCGTTGATGTGGCCGGCGTCGATCGGTTGTATGTCACCCGATGCAACATCCCAGGCCGTGAGGATCTCCTGTGCGGCTCCAAACCGGGGCTTGTGGTTCGCCACGACGTCCGCGATGGGCAGCAGGTATTCGCCAAACGGCCCGCCGCGAGTGCCGATGTCGACGTTCTGGCCGTCGAGATAGTCAGCAACGCCGACGAGCGCATCGGAGACGTCGCCCAACTCGCTCAGTAGATCGGGATACCGTTCGAGTGCCTTGTGCTGTTCGCGCCATCCGGCAATCCAACGACTCATGGACGTGCCGGCGTCGAGATCGGCCGCGGCACGCCGGGTGGCGAGTGACTCCGGCGGAATGCGGTCGACGATGCGGTCCAGTGGCGTCGTGGTGGAGTAGGGTCGCTCTGCGCCGGAACTGCCCAGTCCGCTGACCCGGCGTTGGAACTCCGTGACGCCCAAGAGCCGCAGGTACCACTTCACGGGTTCCAGCATCTCGATGAGCGGCGCGAGATCGGGATAGTCTCGGAACAGGTCGGCATGGTCCGGCGCGAGAATGGCGAGCGAGGCGAGCGTGCTCCGCGTCTTCGCGGCGGCTTCGTAGACATCCTCGACGCGTGACATGCTCCCGTTCCAGAACCGTTCCGCGATGGCGGGCATGCGACTCCAGAGGCGAACGTCGAGCAACTCGTCGGTGACAAGCTCGGACCATAGGCACGCTTCGCCGCCGAGGACGCGCCCGCTTGGTCTCTCAGGAAGGTCCGGGTACTCGCCGAAACCCGACATCCACGCCAAGCCCTCCCGGACATGCGCGAGCCCCGGATGATCGGCGATGGCCTGCTCGTCGACCTGGGTGGCGGAAGCCGGGTCGAAGGCGAAGTGCACGTCCGCCGGGTAGAACAGATCCAGGTAGTACGGGGCGCTCACGACGCAGTCGTGCCCGGCGCGGAGCGCGGCGTCGCGGGCTTCGATTCCGCGCCAGGCCTGGATCACGGTGTCCTGCCGAAGTCCCTCGTGCAGGCACTCGTCCCAGCCGATGGCACGTTTGCCCAATCCGCCGAGCGTGTCGACGACATGCTGGTAGAACGTCGTGCAATCCCGCCCGACTTCGTCGCCGCCGAAGTGAACGAACTCGTCGGGGAACACGTCGGCCAACTCGCCAAGGAGCGTGTCGACGGCACGGCGAACTTGGGCGTTCCCGATGTCCAGGCAGACGTCGTGTACGCCGAATCGCGTACTCGGTCCTTCGACGGCGCTGCCGCCATCGACGCCCCAATCCGGGTGTGCCGCCAGCCAGCTCGTGGCGTGACCGGGGACATCGATCTCCGGCACGATGCGAATGGCCCGATCGGCAGCGTAGTCGACAAGATCGCCGAGTTCGGCAGCCGAATAGGCCTCGACACTCGCGAGTTCCGGGTAGCTCGAGGAGCGGAAGCGAAATCCCTGGTCGTCGGTGAGGTGCAGGTGCAGGACGTTCAGCTTGTAGAACGCCATCACGTCGAGTGTGCGTCGGAGCGTATCCAACGAGATGAAGTGCCGAACCGTATCGATCATCACGCCGCGCCAGGCGTAGTGCGGCGCATCGCGAATCTCCGAGACTTCGAACTCTCCCTGGGCGACAAGCTGCGTCAAGGTCGCGAGTGCCGTGAGTGCTCCCCATTCGGTCGCAGCGCTGACCCCCACGGTCTCAGCAAACGACAGCCGGTATGCGTAGGAGTCGCCGAGTCCGGGCACGCGCCTTGGGGGGTCTTCGACCTCGAACTCGAGGACCAGCCCCCGTGCGGGCAGCCGCCTGACTGCACGATTCAAACGGTCGGAACACCGGCCCCGGATTCGGTTTGGCCCGGGGGAGAGCACTCGGCGTGGACCAAGCTCAACCTTCCGAGGGGCGGGCAGCAGACCTAGCGCCACAAGATCCGCCGCCTTCGGGGTGCCGCATGCTGCCCCAGGCCCAACCGCCCTCGGCCGCCTAGGTGGCGGCGAGCTGACGACGCAAATGCGTGTCTCGACGGCGCCCGCATTCGCCTCGATGCCCTCGTTGAGTCTGTCATCGGCGGCAAGTGTGCGGCTCTCACTGGTCGGCAGCAACCCGGACAGTCGGCTGACCTCAGTTAACGGCGTGGCGAATTGCCGCGGCTACGAGTCGAGCAGCCAAGCCAGCAGCGCGACGGGAACGGCGGCGACTGCGGAGGTGGCCACAACGCCTCGCCAGCGGGACGCCTTCAGAGTTAGGGCGTCGCCAGCCGCTATCCACGTACTTAGACTCGAAGGCGATGCCGCCGAACGCCGGGCCGACGAAGTCGATCCCCTTGCGCGAGGCCGTTCGGTGGTGCAGCGCCATGTGGCGGGTTGGAGATGTGCACGATTTACGCCAAATGTGGTGGAAAATGTATACATAATCCACCGGGGACTGCGGTTTTCCCACGACATCGTGGCCCAGCTGCTTCGGCGGCACCAAATAGGGCGATTTGGTGTGACCTCACTCTTTGATTTGCCGGCGCCAATGGATGATCTCGATGGCGGCGGCAGCCGCCTCGATGCCCTTATTGAACTCATCGTCGGCGGCACGGGCCTCGGCGTGCGCCAACTCCGTAACGGGCAAGACCTCGTTGATGATGGGCACCCGGGCTCGGCGGGAAACCTCGCCAAGTCCGCGGACGCACTCGTCGATGATCATCTCGAAGTGGTAGGTGTCGCCCTTGAGCACAACGCCGAGGCAGACGATGGCATCCACGTCCGGATTGGTCTCGACGACTTCATTGGCCGCATACGCAAACTCAAGGGACCCCGGCAGCGTATGCGTCACGATGTTGTCGACGCCTTTCGCTCGTAGGACCTCGACGCATTTTGCGTGCAGCGAGTCCACGATGTCGGCGTACCACTTGGATCGAAGGATGACGACCGTCGCGCCATCGAACGTGGGGAGGGCGCCGATGTCGATGGCTTGTTGCATGGACGGCAAGTGTGCGGGTCTCACCCCTCGGCGGCAAGTAAGGATGCGTTGGGAGGCCCGTTTGCGCGCCGAGCCGTTCGCAGTTGACGCCGACTCGCCGGCTTGCCCAAACTGCCATTGCCTATTCCTCTTGAGGGGCCGGCCCCCATGCCGGAAGCACTCGATCCGCCAGGTGTCGGTCGCGTTCTCGGTACCGACGACGCGACGCCGCTGTCGTTCTGGGTTGCGCTCGGACCGGACCAGTACCTGCAACTCGACGATGTGGTCGCGCTTGAACGGCTCTTGCCCGACGGCGACACCGTGCGCATCTACGGGCTCGTGACCGAGGTGCGGGCACGCCACGAGGGCGCCCGTTTCGACTCGGACGTGTTCCTGATCGAGGACGGCATCCTGCCGGCGGAGGTGAGCCAGGCGGCCCAGATCCTGGCGACCCGTTTCGAACCCGAGGTCTTTGTTCCGCCGCTCCCCGGTCAGCTCGTCTACAAAGCGGAGGGTGACGAGCGCGACATGGCGCTCTACTTCGACGGCATGGAAAAACGGCTCCCTGCGGGACTCACCCGGGACGACGAACCGCTCTACGC
>JAPOYW010000192.1:0-2888 GCA_026706425.1 Gammaproteobacteria bacterium | reverse complement strand
TTTCCGGCGTGGCCACCAAAACTACGTACGCCACGTTCCTGCTCTACAGCCTGTTCCGGTCCGGCGTTCTCGGCGGCGAGGCGATCAACACCAAGGCGTTGATCTACAACGTCAAGGGCGAAGACCTGCTGTTCCTGGATCGGGACAACAGTGAACTCGTGGACGAGGACCGCGACCGGTACCAACGCTTGGGTCTTCCGCCCGGCGCTTTCGACAGCGTCGATTTCTACGCCTCGCCACGGCGTGACGATCCGGTCGCGGCGCCGGACGTGTCGACCCGGCAGACGGGCGTTACGTCCTACTTCTGGACGTTGGGGGAATTCTGCGCCGAGGGTCTTCTGCCGTTCGTGTTCGCGGACGCGGAGGACGACCGGCAGCAGTACACGATCATCATCCACAATGTGGTGGCGAAGCTCCGCGACGCAGCCGAGGGCCTGCCCGACGGCGGAATCGCCATCGAAGGCGAGACCGTCACCAACTTCGAGTCGCTGTCGCGCGTGATCGCCGACCGCCTACAGGACGATCTGACGTCCGCCGAGTGGGCGGGACGGGCCATCGGGCAGGGCACGGTGAATGCCTTCGTGCGGCGTCTGTTCGGGGCCGTTCCCCACCTCAAGCACCTCATCCGGGGCAACGTGCCGAACCCGGATCGTCACCGGATCCAGCGCCAGGCCCAGGTGACGGTCGTCGACATCCACAACTTGAACGACCGGGCCAAGCGATTCGTGGTCGGCGTCACGCTGCGCCGTGCCTTCGACGAAAAGGAGCGCGCAGGCCAGCAGCGGCCGTTGTTGTTCGTGGTGCTGGACGAGTTGAACAAGTACGCGCCGCGGGAGGGATCGAGCCCGATCAAGGAGATCCTCGTGGACATGTCCGAGCGCGGCCGGTCGCTGGGCATCATCCTGATCGGTGCCCAGCAGACGGCTAGCGAGGTGGAACGCCGCATTGTCGCCAACTCGTCGCTGCGCGTCGTCGGTCGGCTCGACGCGGCGGAAGCGGGCCGCGACGAATACGGTTTCCTGCCAGCGGTGCACCGCCAGCGCTCAACGATCCTGAAACCCGGCACCATGATTCTTTCCCAGCCGGAATTGCCCATCCCCCTGGTCACGCAGTTCCCATTCCCTGCCTGGGCCACCCGAGCCAGCGAAGCGGCGCCGAGCAAGGCCGTCGATGACGGCGAGGATCCGTTACGAGGCTTGGGTTAGACGCGATGCGGTTCCTCCACACCGGTGACTGGCATGTCGGCAAGACCTTGCGGGGTCGTAGCCGCGCCGACGAGCACCGCGCCGTGCTGGCCGAGATCGCGGATATCGCCGATGACCGCAAAGTCGACGCCGTGCTGGTGGCCGGGGACCTGTTCGACACCGCGGCGCCGGGTCCCGAGTCCGAAGAGATCGTCTACGAAACGCTGCTGAGGCTCGCCGGAGAACGGCCAGTCGTCGTGATTGCCGGCAACCACGATAACCCGAACCGCTTCAACGCAGTCAAGCCGCTGCTCGAACTCGGGAATGTCGTCGCGTTGCCACGGGTCGCGCAGCCCGAGGAGGGTGGCGTTGTCGACCTTGAGACCGGGGCCGGCGAACGGGCGCACATCGTCCTGCTGCCGTTTGTCTCTCAACGCGGCATCGTGAAAGCCGAGGCCTTGATGTCCCAGGACCCGGATGAACACGCCGGCGAATACGCCGAGCGACTGAGTCAGGTATTGGCGCATCTCTGCCGCGTAGGGGACGGGCTTGTCCCGTCCCGCATCTCCGCGACAGATCCGGCCGCGGTGAATCTCGTCTTGGCCCATGCCATGGTGCACGGCGGCACCATGGGCGGCGGCGAACGGTCGGCCCACACGGTTTTCCAGTACAGCATCCCGACGTCGGCATTTCCGGCCGCCTACCACTACGTTGCGCTCGGGCACCTGCATCGTGCCCAGGAACTCGCCGGTGGCTGTCCCATCCACTATAGCGGCTCGCCCCTGCAGCTCGACTTCGGCGAGACGGAGGATGCGAAGAGCGTCAACATTGTCGAGGCCACGCCGGGACAACCGGCAAGCGTCGAGCAAGTGTCTCTATCGGCGGGCAGGCACCTGCGCCGGGTCAGCGGCTCGTTGGCGACGCTCGCGGAGTTGGCGGACACCGTTGGCGAGGACTTCCTCTTGGTGGAAGTGAAAGAAACCCCAAGGGTTGGCCTTGCGGATGACGTTCGCGAGCTGTTGCCGAATGCGGTTGAAGTACGGGTGCCCGTAGCCGAACCGCCGCCGCCCAACGGCGGCGGGAACGGCGACCCGCCCCAAGTTCTGTTCCGCCGTTACCTGGCCCGGATGGGCGCATCGAACGAACAGGTTGAGGCGCTGTTCGACGAGTTGCTGGAGGACGCAGATGCGCCCTGAAGCGTTGGAACTCGACGGGTTCACGGTGTTCCGCGAGCCGACCCGAGTCGAGTTTGCCGAGGCCGACCTGTTTGCCTTCACCGGTCCGACGGGTGCCGGAAAGTCGAGCCTCATAGACGCCATGGTCTTCGCGCTCTACGGGAGCGTCCCGCGCCTCGACGACGAGCGAGCAGTGGCACCGGTGATCAGCCAGGGTCGACAGGATGCGCGGGTCCGATTCGACTTCGCGCTGGGGGAGCAGCGTTATACAGCGGTCCGTGTCGTCCGGCGTGGCAAGGGTGCCACCGCATCGACAAGGGAGGCCCGGCTGCAGTGCGACGACGAGGTCGTGGCAGGCAATGTCCGCGAACTCGATGCCGAGATCAAGAGACTACTCGGCCTCGACTTCCGCCAGTTCACCACCTGCGCCGTACTGCCGCAAGGCGAATTCGCACGCTTCCTACACGCGCCGCCGGGCGAGCGGCAGAAGCTGCTCACACGTTTGCTGGGCTTCAGCGTTTATGGGGCC
>JAPOYW010000560.1 GCA_026706425.1 Gammaproteobacteria bacterium | reverse complement strand
GAAGCAACCCATTCCGCCCAGCAAACAGGCGTGTCCTTCGGGAAAGGGATCCTCGAGCGGGTTGCCGTTGACGAAATGCGCCGGCGGCACGGGTATCGCCTGGTCGCGCCCGGGCAACGCCTTGTGCTCGCTCGGCAATCTCAACTTTCTGAACAAGGCCATGCATCGTTCCCGTTGGCACCAATGCCGCAAGCATACCCGAATCCCGGTTGGCCAAAGACGGATAGACGGATGCGCTACACTTCCCAAGGTGAGCCTCAATGTCGATACGGCTTGGAGAGATCAAGCGCTTGGCGCCTTGGTTCTCGTCGCCTGTCTTCTCTGCGCGGGATGCGCGACCGTTGCCGCCGACCTGCCGCCCACCTACGATGAGCTGGCCACGCTGCTAGCCGACGAACAGGCCATCGACGCGGAGCAGGTCATACGGCTCAGGGAAGCATTCCTGGCCACACCCGACTTCGACGAACGCATCCGGGCGGTCACGCTCCTGGAACAGGAAATCCTCGGTCTCCTGCAAGTGGAACAGCCCCTGCGTCTTGGCCCGATCGGTTCCGCGATTCTCGAGCACTACCGCGCCAGTATCACCGGTCACCAAGCGCTCGCCGAGTTCTACCACCATGTCGACATGCCCGAACAGGCCGCCGTTCACGAGGCGTGGACCCACGTCATCGCGGGCGCGGTGGAAACGACCGGCGACGGCACCCTCGACGCCCCCTACCGGGCATTGTCGCCCAACGAAGCGAAGGGATACCTGAGCACGCGGGAGCTGACGGAGGTGGGGTCTACCTACCGCCAGTCGGACGAACGTCCGTTCATGCTGAGGATCAGCGCGGCCCGCGACAGCCAACCGCTCAAGAACGTGTTCTTCGACCTCGACGGTCTCTACTCCGGCCTCGCGGAATCCGTCCGTCGCAAACCGACCACCGTCTTTCCCATCGGCCCACCTCGGTCCTGCAGCGAGTTGCGGGTATGCGACACGTTCAGCCCCGAATCGTTCATCCACATACTGGCCGCCGACAACGACACGGCCGCCCTTACCTTCCTGGGCTGGAGGGGTCTCACCCGGTTCAATGACGCCGTCGATGCCCTGCGCCTCGCGGCATGGTCCGGGAATGCGATGGCGAACAGGTATCTCGCGGAGTGGTGGCTACGAGCCGCATTCAACACAACGCAGGCGTCCAAGGACCGCGACGAGTACCTCGTCAGTGCTGAACGGAACTACCTGGTGGCAATCCGCGCCGGCTTCGAGGACGCCATGTTCGAACTCGGCAGGCTCTACGTCATGGGTACCTACGGCAGCGACAAGACCGCCAACGGGTTGCCGTTGATCTCGCGCTCGGCCGAACTCGACAACCCGGAAGCCCTGCTCTGGTTGGGTTGGCGCCACGTGCTCGGGGATTTCGTGGACCGGGATCACGAGCACGCCGAACAGTACTTCCTGCGCGCTGCCGAGAGGGACGAGTCGGGCAAGCTCGAATATGCCCGGTTCCTGATGCATCCGGAGGTCGACCGGGGGTTCAACGAGCGCGCCTACCGTTGGGTTCGGCAATTCGCCAGGGACGACAACGCCCATGCCATGGTGCTAATCGGGGATCTCTATGCCCGGGGACTACACGTCGGGAAGAGCTTCAGGCGTGCTGGATCATGGTTCAAGAGTGCGGTCAAAGCGGCACCCGACGACCCGTACCTGGTCAACGAAGTCGCCTGGCGGCTTGCGGTGACGCACCTGCCGAAACTCCGCGACGAGCGCTACGCGCTGGAGATCATGGAGCGGATCATGGACGAGAGCGAGGAAGCAAACCGCAATCCGGCCTACCTCGACACCTGGGCAGCCGCGTACGCCGCCAACGGCAACTTCGAACGCGCGATCGCCGTGCAGGAACAAGCCGTGGAGGAGGCGCGTGCCTCCTCCTCCAACGACCTGCCGATCCTGCTCGAGCATCTCGAAGCGTTCCGCGCCGGCGAAGAGATCAGCGAGCAAGTTCCCTAAGCGATTAGCGCGGACCGCTGCGTCAAGTAACGTGTCCCTGTCAGCCGTCGACGACTACGCCAACATCCTCCGCGGCGCCCGTCCGCTGATCGATGTGCGCTCGCCGGCCGAGTTCCGCCGCGGGGCGGTGCCCGGCGCGGTAAACCTTCCCCTGCTGACGGACGGCGAACGAGACGCCGTCGGCAAGACCTTTAGGACCGACGGACGCGATGCCGCCGTCGCCCAAGGGCACGAACTCGTCGCCGACGACGCCAAGGCATCGAGAGTCGCGGCCTGGCGGGCGTTCGCCGCCGAGCATCCCGACGCCCTGGTCACCTGTTGGCGTGGCGGCCTGCGCTCGCAGATCGCCCAAGCCTGGCTCGCGGATGCCGGTCTCAACCTGCCCCGCATCGCGGGCGGCTTCAAGGCACTGCGGCACTTCTGTCTCGACACGATACAAGCCGCTGGCAGTACGCGACGATTCGTCGTGGTCGGCGGGCGGACCGGTTCCGGCAAGACCCGGGTCGTGCAGGCGGCGCGGGCCCACGTCGACCTCGAGGCCCTTGCGAACCACCGCGGATCCGCATTCGGGGGTTTCCCGACCCCCCAACCGCCGCCGGTGACGTTCGAGAACGCACTCGCTGTGGCGCTCCTCAAGCTGTCGCCGGACGAGCCCGTCGCGGTCGAAGACGAGAGCCGCACCATCGGCCGGCTCGCGCTGCCGGTTGCGCTGTACAACGCCATGCAGCAGGCACCGATCGTGCTACTGGAGGTGGACGACGCGAATCGCGTCGACAACATCTACCGGGAGTACGTCGTCGAGGCGGACAACCCGGAGCCGCACCTGACCGCCGCCCTGTCGCGTATCGAACGTCGCCTCGGGGGAGTTCGGTACCGCGAACTTTCAGCCTTGATGGATGCTGCCTTCCGAGCCGACGCGTCGGGTCGTGGCGACGCACACCGTTTGTGGATCCAGCGTCTGCTCGAGTACTACTACGATCCGATGTACGACTATCAGCTTGCGGGCAAGAAGGACCGCGTCGCAATGCGGGGAACCCCCGCCAAGGTGGCGGCGTATCTCGACGCGCTTTCTTGAGGGACGCTCCTACACGAAGCTCGCCAACTCGTCTAGCGGGTATTTGCCGATCTCGGGGACCACGGCGTCGCGGCTCGGATAGCCGGCGACTAGCAGCACGAACGCCCGCTCGTGCGGCGGACGGTCGAGCAGGTCGTTGAGGAACCGCATGGGGCTCGGCGTGTGGGTGAGCGTCGCGACACCCGCGTTGTGCAGGGCCGCGATCAGCATGCCGGTGGCGATGCCCACGGACTCCGCGGTGTAGTAGTTCTTCAGCCGCTTGGCGTCGGCGTCGAAGTTGAACCGGCGCAGGAAGATCGCGATCAAAACCGGGGCGGTGGCCAGGAAGGGCTTGTCGGCGTCCGTGCCCAGTGGCTCCAGCGCCTCGAGCCACTCCTTGGACGCGCGTCGGGAATAGAACTCGCGCTCCTCCTTCTCTGCCGCCTCGCGGATCGCCGCCTTCTTGGCCGGGTCGCTGACCACGACGAAGTGCCACGGTTGTCGGTTGGCCCCGCTTGGCGCGCTCCCCGCCGTGATGAGCGCGTGTTCGATGACGCCGTCGGGAATCGGTCGCGAGTCGAAGTGGCGCACGGTCCGGCGGCGGCGCATTAGCTCGCTGAACAACGCCGCCCGCTCGCGCATCTCCGCTGCGGGGCGTTCCCTGAAGTCCAGGGGAATGAAGCGGGCCGCGGTCACGATCTGCGGTCCTTGTTCAGCCGGTAGTGCTCGAAGGCGCGCTCCACCATGGGCCGGCGCCGCCCCTCGGGAACCTCGAGCGCATAGCCGGGGTCGCGTTCGCCCTCCGCCGATGTCATGTGCATGAGATGGGCCGCCGTAATGTGGGCATGGAATCCCTGGGTGTCCTGCACCTGGTTCACGGCCATCTTGACCATGCGCAGCTGGAACGGGTCGTTGCGGGCGATGCGTTCGGCGTAGGCCACGACCTCCTCGTGCAGCCGTTGCTCCGGAAAGACCCGGTTGACGAGTCCGAGGGCCATCGCCTCCTCCGCATCGATGAAGCGCGACTCGAAGAGCAGTTCCTTGGCGCGCCGCGGATGCATGTCCCAGGGCACCGAGAAGAACTGAAAGTTGGATCCCAGGAACATGGCGTTGTCGGCGGCGTAGAGAACGTCCATCGCGCTCGCGACGATCCAACCGCCGTAGATGCAATAGCCCTGGATTCCGGCGATCGTGGGTTTCGGCACGTTTCGCCACCGCATGGTCTTGTCAACGAACAGTTCCCTCGACCGCTCGAAGCGGCCACGCAGACCCTCTTCGATGGGCCGTTCCCGGCGGTCGGCCATCTCGTCCGGGGTGCCGAGATCGTGACCCCCCGAGAAATGCTCGCCTGCGCCGAACAGCGCGACCACATGAACGTCCCGGTCTTGTGCGGCATCGCGGAAGGCGTCATCGAGTTCCTCCAACAGGCGCCGGCTCTGGGCATTGCGGTAGCGCGGTCGGTTGGTGGTGATGTGGGCGACGTTGTTGACGACTTCGTAGGTCAGATCTCGATAGGTCATTTGGTTCGTTTCCCGGCTCGCGACGCGCCGAATCAGGCAAGCGGCACGCTTAGGAACTCCTCGATCACCGAGGCGCACTCGTCCAACTGGTCGTGGTGCGTCCAGTGTCCTGCATCGTCGATCTCCCGCAACGTCACGTTCTTGAAGTGGCGCAACGTGTTGTCGTGGCCGATCCGATGCGGATAGCCCTGCCGTGAATTTACGATCAGAACCGGGCAGTCGACGCGTTCCCAGAGCGCCACCAGATCGGCGTTGGGGATGTCGTAGGGGCGTGGCGTACGCGTGTAGTTGTCGAACTTCCACGTGAAGGTGCCATCCTCGTTCTGGTTGCTGCCGTGGATCGTGAGATGGCGGGCCTGCTCCGGCGACAGGTGCGGATTGGTCTCCTGCATGCGGTGGTAGGCGTCTTCGAGGCTGGGGTAGCGACGTGGCACCCGCGCCGCCAGGGAGTAGTTGGCATCGATCCACTGTCGCAGGCGCCCGCCCGGCGAGGCCTTGTCCGCGGGATAGAGTCCCACCCCCTCGATGATCACCAGGCGGTCGACGGACTCGGTGAACGTGCCTGCGTACATCGACGCGATGGTGCCGCCAAGGGAATGCGACACGATGGTGACCGGCTCAAGACGCTGCTGGCGAACCAGTTGGGCAATGTCCTGAACGTACTCCAGGTACGCATAGGGGCTGCCGAGGGTCCACTCGGAGTCGCCGTGACCGCGCAGGTCAGGGGCCACGACATGGAATCGGTCACGCAAAGGCTGCGCCAGCCAATCCCAGGAGTGGCAGTGGTCGTGGACGCCGTGGACCAGGAGCATGTCGGGCGCGTCGTCGTTCCCCCAATCCAGGTAGTGCAGCCGCAAGCGCTGGGAGAAATAGCTATGGGAGGTCGGGTTCTCGCGGTCGGCCATAGGAGAGCGGTAGTGGCTTGTGGGTTTGCCGAGGCGATTCTAGCCCGTCGAACCCGCGAAAGCGTGGGCTTGATCGCCACCGGGCGCCCCAAAACGGTGCGCCCCGCCTGCCAAAAAAAGTCTCACGTTACCTATTGACACGGGTGTTACCTGAGGTAACATACGGGCCATGAACTAGCTCCCGCGTTGAAAGCGTGGGATCTAGGCGCAAAGACCCCTCCCCTAGTAGGCTGCGCCGAGGTCACATTCCCAAGACCTCGCCAGCCTACACCTTGTTTTGCCCTGGTCTCCGCACCCCTACAGATCCAACTCCAACTCCGGCGTCAACGACCCGGCACAGCAGATCATCACCGCACCGTCATCTCGTTCTTCGTCGCTCAAGACGAAGTCGCGGTGGTCCGGCTTGCCCGAGACGACTCGCTGCCAGCACGCCCCGCAGATGCCGACGCCGCATGCATAGGGGACCTGCACGTCCTCTTGGAGAAGCTCGAAGAGAATGGACCCGCCTTTCGGCACGAACACCTGCTTTCCCGAACGGGCGAGCTTCACCGTGAAGCCGTCAACAACGGCGGTCTCGTCCAGCATGTCGTTACTTCAGCTTCGGCTCGACGAGGCCGAGTCGGATCATGGTCTCGCCGGTGGTGCGCAAGGTGTCCTCGATGGCGTGGGTTTCAAGCCCAAGCTCTTCGCGGGCCTTGTCGCAGTGAGCGCGAGGCGCGTTGTAGGGCGCACCGTGCTTCTCGACCATGGCCTCGTATTCGGGCGTCACGCCGCCGACTTCGATGTGGGGGAAGAGCGCTCGCAGATGCTCGTGGAGTTGCATGGCGGTGATCTCCCCGGAGTCGTCCGTGGCGCAGAGCATGTAGCGCGAGCCGTTTCCGCATACGTCGGACTCGATCATGAGCGCCTGCGACTCGCCGCAGTCGCGCACGTCGACGATGTTCCACAGCGCCTGCCAGCCGCGTTGGCAGGGATGGCCGGCGAGCATGCGGCCCAGGAAGAACTGCCAGGAACCCCGCAACTCGTGAACCGGGCTCAACAAAGGCCCGAGGACGACGCACGGACACACCGAGATGGCATCGAAGCCGCCGTCCTCGGCGGCCAGACGGTTGACGAGTTGCTCGCACTCGACCTTGGCCATGGAATAGCCGACCTCGCCCTTCTGAAGGAGGTTCTCGGTGTTCCAGTTCTTGTCGTTCTCCCGGTTGTCGGACGCCCAGTCGGCCTCGGTGTACCGGTAGCCGGGCGGCGACGGATGGCCGATGGCCGCGAAGGAACTGGTGTAGACCAGCCGCTTGACCGACCCGGAGTTCCTGACGGAGGCAACGATGTTGCGGACTGCAGTGCCGTGCTGCACGTCGGTACGCCGATGGGCTACGGCGGGGCCAACAACCCGCAGCAGGTATACGACGGCGCCATCGACGGCGTCCGCAACATCGTTGCCTCCGTCAGGAACTCCGGGTCGGTCAAGCGGCTGGTCT
>JAPOYW010000198.1 GCA_026706425.1 Gammaproteobacteria bacterium | reverse complement strand
TCCGGGACCCCGAGCATCATGCCCTGGCTAGGGCATGATGCTCGGGGTCCCGGACGGCCGGCGTCCGGAAGTGCGCGATCAACGCCTGTTCGTGCCGATTCGAGCGCACGGAATCGAAGCCATGTCGATGAGCATGCTCACCGATGAAAGGACGCCGATGGTGTGGCGCGGTCCGATGGCCTCGGGCGCGCTGCGTCAGCTACTCGAACAGACCGACTGGGGCGGACTCGACTACCTGGTCGTGGACATGCCGCCCGGCACCGGAGACATCCAGTTGACCCTTTCCCAGCAGGCGGCGGTCAGCGGGGTGGTCATCGTCACCACGCCCCAGGACATCGCGCTCCTGGACGCCCGAAAGGGCATCGAGATGTTCCAGAAGGTAGACATCCCGATCCTCGGCATCGTCGAGAACATGAGCTGGTTCGAATGCGGTTGCGGCGAAGTCCACCACCTGTTCGGCGAGGGCGGCGGAGCGCGGGTGGCCGAGGAATACGGGGTCGAGCTGCTCGGGGCGTTTCCGCTCGACCCCCGCATCCGCCGGTCGACGGATGCCGGCTTGCCGACCGTGGTCGCGGATGCAACCGGTCAAGTAACCGCGCTATACGTGGACTGCGCCCGACGCATTGCGGGCGCGCTTTGGCGCAACGCCGCCGGTACCGCGCCTCCGCCGTCCATCACCATGGACGACCAATGACCATCAAATCCGACCGGTGGATCCGGAACATGGCCCGCGCCGGCATGATCGAACCCTTCGAGGCCGACCAGGTTCGCACCGTCGACGACCAGCGCGTGATCTCCTACGGCACATCCAGCTACGGCTACGACGTCCGTTGCGCGCCGGCGTTCAAGGTCTTCACCAACATCTTCTCGGCCACCGTCGATCCCAAGGCGTTCGACGAGCGCAGCTTCGTCGATGTCGAAGGGGATAGCTGCATCATCCCGCCCAACGCCTTCGCGCTGGCGAGCACCGTCGAGTACTTTCGCATTCCCCGGGACGTGCTGACCCTGTGTGTCGGGAAGTCCACCTACGCCCGTTGCGGGATCATCGTCAACGTGACGCCCTTGGAGCCGGAATGGGAAGGGCACGTCACCCTGGAGTTCTCCAACACCACCAACCTGCCGGCGAAGATCTACGCCAACGAGGGCGTCGCGCAGTTGCTGTTCTTCCAGAGCGACGAACCCTGCGAGGTCACCTACCGGGACCGGGGCGGCAAATACCAGGGCCAGCGCGGCGTCACGCTGCCCAGGGCCTGACCCGCGACCCGTCAACCCAGCAGGGCGCCATCGTTCGACACCACGAGTTGCCCGCTTGTCGGGTCGCTCCCGTTGGAGACCATACGACCGATGACCCGTGCCCGCTCGCCGGAAGAACGCAGGGTTTCGAGAACTTCGCGTGCATCGGATTCGGCGACGCAGACGACGAATCCGATGCCGAGGTTGAACGTGCGCAGCATTTCGATCTCGTCGATTCCGCCCGCCTGCTGGAGGAGATCGAACACCGTCGGTCGTTGCCAGGCGTCGAGGTCGATGGCCGCCGCGAGGTGGTCGCCGAACATTCGCGGAAGGTTGTCGACGAAGCCGCCGCCGGTGATATGGCACAGCCCCCGGGCGAGTTCGAGGACCGGGTTCACGGAGCGCACGTAGATGCGCGTCGGCTCAAGCAGCCGGTCGACGAGGTCGTCCGCAGCGCCGCCTTGATCGTTGAGAATGCGCCGGATCAAGGAATACCCGTTGGCATGGGGACCGCTGGAGTCCAAGCCGATGAGCACATCGCCGATGTCGATGGCGTCGCCGGTGACGATCGCGTCGCGTTCCACGACGCCGACGCAGAAACCCGCAAGGTCGTAGTCGCCCACGGGGTAGAAGCCCGGCATCTCCGCCGTCTCCCCGCCCGCCAGGGCGCAGCCGGCCAATTCGCAACCCCTGGCGATGCCGTTGATCACGCGCTCGGCAACATCGACGTCCAGGGCGCCGGTGGCGTAGTAGTCGAGGAACAGGAACGGTTCCGCGCCGGCCACCAGCACGTCGTTGACGCACATGGCGACGAGGTCCTGCCCCACGTCGTCGTGGCGGTCGTGATCGATGGCGAGTCGGAGCTTGGTCCCGACGCCGTCGGTGCCCATGACAAGAACCGGGTCCCGGTAGTTCTGCGGCAGCGTTGCCAGTGCGGCGAAACCGCCTAGGTCGGACAGCAGTTCCGGACGGCGAGTGCGGCGTACCGCCGGCGCGATGCGCCGCACCAATTCATTGCCCGCGTCGATGTCGACGCCGGCGTCCCGGTAGGTCAGGCGCGGCATCGGCAAGCGGCGGCGGACCGGCCCGACGGATGATGGCGCCAATACGGCATCGGTGCTCGACTCGGGTGAGAGCCTTGTGCCGCGTTCAAGAGATTCTGCCCCGCGCGGAAAGAACACGCAGTCTAAGGCATAGGGGGCGGTATCGGTTGCCGATTGCCATTGTCCTTTGCCATTTTCATTACACTTCAAGGAGCGGTACTTACCCCGGCCAGGGATCGCGGCTCGTGGCTCGTGTTCGATTGTTGTTGGCTTGTGTCGTTTCCGGCGCTGCCGGAACGGCGTGGGCCGAAGTCGTTCCGTGGCTGTACGACGTCGAGGTTGTCGTGGCATCGCAGAGCGACGCCGATCGACGCCGCGCCGCCAGTGCCGCGCTCGCGGAAGCGCTCACCCGCGCGACGGGGCTGCGCGAGATCCCTTTCGGCACCCAGGTGGACGGAGCCATCCGCGAGTCCCAGCGGTACTACGTGCGCTACGCCTTCGCGACACGCGACATCCAACCGGAAGAGGGCGGAGACCTGGTTGCCGAGACGCATTTGGAGATCCACTTCGAGCGCAGTACGCTGCTTGATCTGCTGCGCCGCACGGGACTGCCCGTGTGGAGCGCCGATCGGCCGACCGTACTCGTTTGGGTCGTGCTGGAACGAGCCCTCGGCGGGGGAGGGCGAGGGGCTCGCTCCGCGCACGAACGAACCCGGCACGTGGTGTCGTCCACATCCGTCGGCGCGGCGGAAGAGGTCGCCTTGGCCATGCATCGGGAGGCACGCCGCCGCGGCATCATGCTGACCTTTCCGCTCATGGACCTCGAAGACAGGGGCTTAAGGGTCACGGACCTTCGGGGGCGATTCTGGACGGCCATCATGCGGGCCTCCCGACGCTATGCACGCGACCTCGTGCTGCTGGGGCGGGTCGCTGCGAATCCCGGCGGCGGGTGGTCCTCGCATTGGGAGCTCGTATCACCGGGCGGCGAACAGGAACTGGCCGCGACGTTCGCCCACCGTGGGTCGTCGCCAGCCGCCGTGGCGGGGGAAGCAGTGCATCGAGCCGCCGATGTGCTGGCGCGGCGCTTTGCGGTGCCCGGTGGTGACCTCGACACAATCGCGTTGACGGTGCGCGGGGCGCAGACGGTGCGGGGCTACGCCGCCGTGCTGGACTATCTGCAGTCCAGGGAGTACATCAACCGCGTCGACGTAAGCGCCATCGAGCCGGCGGGGCTGCACCTGAGGCTGCACTCCCGGTCGGCTCGTGACCAGCTTGTGGAACTGCTCCTGATGGGAGGCTATCTTTCCGAGTCTCGAAGTTCTTCACCTACGCCACCCTTGGCCGCGTCCGGGTTGGAGTTGGTATGGATGGGTGCCCGATGACCGAAACGCCGGCGCGTCATTTGCCCAATGCGCTGACCCTCGCGCGTGTCGTGCTGGTGGTCCCCGCTGGCTGGCTGCTTTGGGTCGAGGCGATTCCCGAGGCGCTCGTCATCTTTGCGATCGCCGGTGCATCGGACTTCGTCGACGGGGAATTGGCCAGGCGCTTCAACTGGCGGACCACGTTCGGGGCGATTGCCGACCCTGCCGCCGACAAGCTTCTCGTATTGGTCGTGATCGTCGTGCTCGCGCTCCAGGGCCACGTTCCCGCTTGGTTGCCGGTGGTCGTGGTGGGACGCGACTTGGTGATCGTCTTCGGCGCACTCGCCTATCGGCTGTTGGTCGGCAAATACGAGATGGAGGCGACACCGCTCAGCAAGGCGAACACCGCGCTTCTGATTTTCGTGCTGTTGGTCGTGATCATTGGCTTGATGGGCGAGGACTATCCGGTGGCGGCGATGGTGGCCGGCCCCATCGACCCGCTCGGGTTCGTGCTGGTGGCGGTTTCGAGCGTGGTGTCCGGGGGCCAGTACGTGCTCCTCTGGAGCCGCCGGGCGGCCGCCGAGCTGCGCGCAAGGAAGCCGTCGTGACGGAACAGCAGGCGCTGCCGTTCGCCTTGGGCGAACACGGCACGTTTCGACATTTCGTGGCGGGCCGAAACGGCGAGCTCGTGGAACGCCTGCGGAGATTGGGGCGGGGGTCGGGCAACGCCTTCGACTGCGTGTGGCTGTTCGGAGATCCCGGTACGGGCAAGACCCACCTGTTGCAGGCGGTTTGCGGCGAGCAGGGCAACGCCGCCTACATTCCGGCTCGGGAAATCGCCACGGAGGACGACTCCATCGAGGCCTACGGAGAGTTCGACACGGTGACCGTCGACGACGTCCCGCAATGGATCGGCACGGAGGCATCCGAGCGACCGCTGATGAGTTTGTACAACGTGCTGCGCGGTCGCCGCGCGCGCCTGGTGCTGACCGCGCACCGTTCGCCCCGGGATCTAGCGTTTGCCCTGCCCGACCTGGGTTCGCGACTGCGCGCCGCGGCATGCTATCGCCTCGCTCCGCTCGACGACCGGGACAAGCGGCGGCTGCTCTCGGGGGTCGCCAGCGAGCGTGGCTTCGAACTGCCGGACGAGGTCGCCGAGTTTCTCCTGGCACGGACCAGCCGGGACCAACGCGAGTTGCTTGGCGTGCTCGACCGGCTCGACCAGGCATCGCTCGCCCAAGGCAGGCGCCTCACCATCCCGTTCGTCAAGCAGACGCTTGGCCTGTGACCTACCGGTGACGACGGGAAGACCCGGCGTACCACCCTGCGTCGTGGTTACCGGCGGCGGCACCGCGGGCCATGTGATCCCGGCACTGCCCGTCGTCGAAGCCCTCTTGGAAGCCGGTTCGTCGGTGCACTTCGTGGGCAGCGCGAAAGGGCTCGAAGAGAGTCTCGTCGCTCCGCTCGGCATCCCCTTCCACGGCGTCCAGGCAGGCAAGCTGCGGCGCTACTTCTCGTTCGAGAACTTCGTCGATGCGCTACGCATTCCCGTCGGCATCGCCCAGGCATGGCGACTATTGGCGCGCATTCGACCTGCGGTGGTGTTCTCCAAGGGTGGCTTCGTGTCGTTTCCCGTCGTCGTCGGCGCCTGGTTGAAGGGCATCCCGGTGGTGGCCCACGAGTCCGATCTCACGCCGGGGCTCGCGAACCGTCTCGCGCAGAGGTTCGCCACGACACTGTGCGTCAACTTCGAAGCCACCCGGGCCGAGCGCGTCAAGGTCGTCGTCACCGGCACCCCGCTGCGCCGGCAGTTGCTGAACGGCGACGCCGTGCGCGGGCGGGAACGGCTCGGCATCGACACCGAACGACCGGTTCTCCTGGTCGTGGGGGGGAGTCTCGGTGCGACGAGGTTGAACGAAGCGGTCCGGACCGCGCTCGGACGTCTGCTTGCCGACTACGACGTGATCCACGTCTGCGGAGCGGGCAAGATGGACGCTTCCCTTGGCGCCCTGGGCGGATACATCCAGCGCGAGTACGTGTCGGACGATTGGGGGGACATAGTCGCCGCTGCCGATCTCGTCGTCTCGCGTGCCGGTGCCAACGCGCTCAACGAATGGCTTACCCTGGGAAAGCCCCATCTGCTGGTGCCGTTGCCGCGGGCGGCGAGTCGCGGCGATCAGATCGAAAATGCCGCCCATGCCCAATCCCGGGGCTGGAGCATGGTCCTGTCCGAAGATGCGCTGAATTCCGAGACATTGGTCGCCGGTGTCGCTAAACTCGCCGCCCTTTCGGGCGAGTTCCGCCAGCGGATGCAGGCATTCCGCAGGCACGACAGCACTTCGCTGATCGTGGAGGAGTTGTCCAAAGCCACGCTCGCCAGGTAGCTGCATTGGCAAAACGGTGTACCGCGTCAGAACGTTCAACAAGATCGCGCCCAAGGGGCTCGAACGATTTCCGGATCACGGCTTCGAGGTGGGACCCTCGGTGTCGGATCCCCACGCCATCCTGCTGCGCAGCCACAAGCTCACGGACGACGAACTGTCCCGAAGCCTCGCGGCGGTTGCCCGGGCAGGCATTGGCGTGGACAACGTGCCCGTGGATCTTTGTTCCGAGCGCGGCATCGTCGTTTTCAACACGCCGGGGGCCAATGCCAACTCGGTCAAGGAACTCGTGCTGGCGGCGTTGCTGCTGACGTCCCGGGACGTGCTCGGCGGGTTCAACTACGTTCGATCCCTCGAGTCCGTCACCGACGACGCCCAACTTCATCGCTTGGTGGAGGCCGAGAAATCCCGGTTCAAGGGCCACGAGGTGGCTGGCCGGACCCTGGGAATCGTCGGGCTTGGCGCGATCGGCTCGCGTGTGGCCCGGGCCGCGCTCAATCTCGGCATGGACGTCCTCGGCTACGACCCCGCGCTGTCCGTCGACGCGGCCTGGCGGCTGCCGAGCGAGGTCAGGCGGATGGAGAATCTGCCGACGCTGTTCGCGCGATCGGACTACGTGTCCCTGCACATTCCGGCGCTGGCCGAGAACCTCGGTCTGGTGGACGGCGATCTGCTTCGCAACCTGCGGCCAAACTCCGTGCTGTTGAATTTCGCGCGACAGGAGGTCGTCGACGAAGCGGCCATCAAGGCCGCACTGGGCGACGGGACGCTGGCGGCCTACTTGGCCGATTTCCCGAGTACCGTTCTGGCGGGCGAACCCAAGGCGCATACCACGCCGCACTTGGGGGCGAGCACCGCAGAAGCCGAGGAGAACTGCGCGGTGATGGCGGCGGCCCAGCTTCGGCAGTTCCTGCTCTACGGCAACATCGTCAACTCGGTG
>JAPOYW010000295.1 GCA_026706425.1 Gammaproteobacteria bacterium | reverse complement strand
CCTCGCCGACGGAGTAGTCGGTGAGCGCGGTCACCGGCCCGGAGACCCGCCACCAGACATGGAACCTGCCCTCGCGGCTCGACCGGACCACGCACCAGGGTGCGCAGTCCACGTTGTCGAGCACGTCGGAGACCGGGCCGCGGTCCACGTCCAGCGCGAAGCTGCCGGCATCGCATGGCGAGATCGCGACGGGCCTGCCTTTGGCGACGTGCCGGCGGATGGCGGCTGGCGAGGCGTGGCGGGCGCGGATCGCCCGGTCCTTCCACTTGTGCATGGGTTTCTTGGCGATCGGGTCGATCAGGATTGCCCCGAGGTCGTGGAGCATCCGCGCCTCGGCGGCGGTGACGCCGACGTTGATGCCGCCTCCCCTGAGACACGGCGAGACATTTCACGGATGGGCGATGTTCGACCGGTCCCAAGCGCGGCGGGCACCCTACGCACGACGCCCGACAGGGTGCCCATCACAACGCAACAGCCGGCTCTGCGCTACCCCCCGATTAGCGAACTGGGATCAATGGGCTTGCCACGGTCCCGGACCTCGAAGTGGAACTGGCCACCCGTCGCGCCGGAACCCGCCCGGGCGACTGTATCGCCGCTGCGGACGGTGTCGCCCTCACTTAGGTTGGGCCGCACGTTGACGCCATAGGCCAC
Organism: Gammaproteobacteria bacterium; assembly: GCA_026706425.1. Classification (GTDB taxonomy): domain Bacteria; phylum Pseudomonadota; class Gammaproteobacteria; order Pseudomonadales; family Azotimanducaceae; genus VXYL01. The sequence continues at coordinate 6,315 of JAPOYW010000295.1, read as the reverse complement.
GAGATGGCGTTCGCTTGCCTTCACAATCACCAAATGGCGGAATCCACCTAATCCGGGCCCCGCGTAGACGACCACGCCCGCCGTTGCGGCGTGGATCGGCGTGCCCTTGCGCAGCGAGTAGTCCAGGCCCTTGGACCCGCCGCCGAATCCGCGCACCGGTTTCACCGCTACCGGCCGCCGCCATCCACCGGCTGCCACGGTCGCTGGGACGTTCGGTGGGGCCGTCGCTGCGGGCGTGGGATCGGCGACAGCGGGTTTGGCGGGTGCGGGGTCGGCTGACTGCGCCGGCGCTGGCAGTGTAGTCCGCGGTGTTGCCGGTGCCTTCATGTCCGGCTTGGGAACCACCGCAGGATTGGCGACGGGCACCGGGGGCTTGGCTACGGGGACGGGGGCTGGCGTGGGTTTCGCGGTGCTGACCGCGTTCCCCGGCTCGACGGGCCGGACCGTCGCCACCGGCTTGGCGGGGCGCGGTGGTTTCGCGGGCGGGACGGCGAGCTTAGGCGGCGGCCCCGATCCCGTCAATGCGAGGCGTTGCCCCGTCTTGATCACGTAGGGTGACCTGATCCCGTTGCGGGCGGCCAAATCCACGACGTCGAGTTCGTAGCGCCAAGCCACGGAATACAGCGTGTCGTACTTCCGCACCGTATAGACCTCGGGCATCGGTCCGTCGACCAGCGACCGTTCGGACACCGGCGCGGGCCTATGGGCAAGGCAAGCCGCCAATACAAGCGGCAACGCCGCACAGAGTCCGACAACGCGAACGGCATTCGGCCGTCTTTGGTTCATCCGTCGTGCCGCGCCGAGGCAATGCCCAGAACCCCGACCAAGAGCGCACCGACCACCGTCGCGGCGACGACCCCCACCACCACGGTCTCCGAGACCGGGGTGTCACGCCACGGCCACAACTGCGCCAGCGATCCGGCCATCAGCCCGGTCAGAAAGGCGAGCACGGCCGGCCGGGCCCGCTCGAGCAACCAGGCCAAGACCTTGGAGAAGCAGACAACGCCGATCCCCAGACCGGCAGCGAAGATCACGAGGACAGGCAGATCGCCGACTAGGAGAGCTTTGGCCATGGGCTCGTAGAGTCCAAGCACCACCAGCACGAAGGCACCCGACAGTCCCGGCAGTATCCAAGCCGTGGCGGCGAGCGCACCGGCCAGGAAGATCATCGACACCTGCTGACCGGTCGAGGTGCCGGCCACCGTGCCGAGCAGCACGCCGCCGGCGGCGCCGAGCAGTCCCAGCGACACCAGCCATCGCCAACTCGACTGGAGGCCGACGTGGACGACCGAGGCGGCGATCAACCCGAAAAAGAACCCGCGGACGTACGCCGCGTGGGACTCCAGAAGACCCACCACGAGGACCAGGGTGAGCGGCAGTCCCAACGCCATGCCGGCTCCGAGGACCGCCAGAAAACCGAGGTTGTGCCGGCGGGCGAACGCCGTCCAGCCGTCGCGCAGCAACGTGGATGCGGAGGTGTGCGAGAACGACGCGATCGAAGTCACCAGTTCGTCGTAGATCCCCGTGACGAAGGCGATCGTACCGCCGGAAACGCCCGGAACCGCCTCCGCCATTCCCATGGCCAAGCCGCGGGCGAACACGCCCGGATGCGAACGTCGGGTTGCGGTCGGATCGTTCATCGCGCAATGCCCCGGACCAGCGGTACGAAGCGGACCTCGTCAAGGGTCTCCTGCCGCCAGGCATCGCCGGACTTGCGCAGGCGCTTGAGTTCCTTCAAATCGCCTTTGCCGACGGGAATGACCAGGTGGGCGCCGTCCGCCATCTGGTCCATCACGGCGTCCGGGATGTGGGAAGCGCCTGCGGTCACCATCACCGCATCGAACGGCGAATGTTCCGACCAGCCGAGATTGCCGTCGCCGTGCCTGAAGCGAACGTTGCGAACGCCCAATGCCCGCAGCCGCTCCCGGGCGCGTTCCAGCAGTCCGCCGATGCGCTCGACCGTGTAGACCTGCTCCACCAAGGTCGCGAGGATGCCCGTCTGGTACCCCGAACCCGTGCCGATCTCGAGGACGCGGCGCGGCGCAGTACCGTCCCGGTCACCGGTGAGAATCGCCTCGGTCATGGCTGCGACCAGATAGGGTTGCGAGATCGTCTGGCCGTGGCCGATGGGCAGCGCCGAGTCCTCGTAGGCGCGATGCGCAAGCGCTTCGTCGACGAAGATGTGTCGCGGTACCGCGGCGATGGTATCGAGTACGCGCTCGTCCGCGATGCCCTGCTCGCGCAAGCGCCCGACCAGGCGCTCCCGGGTGCGCCGGGAGGTCATCCCGATACCCTGCAGGTCGAAGTCCTTCATGGCGTCTGCGCACCCGGTTCAGGGGGATCGACCACCACGTAGAAGGTCTCTCCCTCGGCCACCATGCCGAGATCGGTGCGGGCCCGGGACTCGACGATCCCGTTGCCCTCCTTCATCGTCACGACCTCTGCCGCCAGAATGCGGTTGCGTTGGGCGAGGGCCGCGGTTTGGCGCATCTGCGCATCGACGTTGGCTTCGAGTTCCCGGATCGCGAACCACCCCGATTCGCTGAACCAGAATCGAAACAGGAGCACGGCCAATACGGCGAGACCCGAGAGCGCGAAGATCATGGGCGCTCGCGAGTTCACTCCCAAGTCTCCCCACCTGGTAGCTCGGCGCGACCGCGGTACTCCGCATCGTCGCCGAGCATTTCCTCGATGCGCAGCAGTCGGTTGTACTTCGCGACCCGCTCGGACCGGGAGCAGGCACCGGTTTTGATCTGCCCGGCACCGGTGGCGACGGCAAGGTCGGCGATGGTCGTGTCTTCGGTCTCTCCGGAACGATGCGATATCACGGTGCCGTAGCCCGCCGCCGCCGCAGCGCGAATGGCCGACAACGTCTCGGTGAGGGTGCCGATCTGGTTCGGCTTCACGAGAATCGCGTTGGCCACGCCGTCGCGAATGCCCCGACCAAGAGTCGCGGGATCGGTCACGAACAGGTCGTCGCCGACCAATTGGGTGCGGTCACCGAATCGGGCCGTCAACGATCGCCAGCCCGACCAGTCGTCTTCGTCCAAGGGGTCTTCGATGGAAATGATCGGGAAGTCGTCGAGGAGTCCGCCGAGGTAGTCGGCGAATTCGTCGGTGTCTAGGGTCCGGCCTTCGCCAGCCAGCCGGTAGGTACCCGACTCGTGGAACTCCGTGGCAGCGCAGTCGAGCGCCAGGAGCACGTCTCGTCCCAACTCGTAGCCAGCCGATTCCACGGCCTCCGTAATCGCGGCCAAGGCCGCCGCGTTGGAGTCGAGATCCGGTGCGAAGCCGCCTTCGTCCCCAACCGCCGTGGCCAGTCCCCTCGACTGGAGCGTTTCCTTCAGAGCGTGGAACACCTCCACGCCGCAACGCAACGCTTCGCCGAATGACCCCGGCCTTACGGGCATCACCATGAACTCCTGGATGTCGACGTTGTTGTCGGCGTGGGCGCCCCCGTTGACGATGTTCATCATGGGCACCGGCAGGCGTAGCCGGGCATTCCCGCCGTAGAGATCGTGCAAGTGGTCGTATAGCGGTACGCAACGTGCCGCCGCCGCGGCCTTCGCCGTGGCCAAGGACACGCCGAGGATGGCGTTGGCACCGAGACGGCTTTTGTCGGGCGTGCCGTCGAGCGCGATCAACCGACGATCCAGGGTTTCCTGGTCCCTGGCGTCGAAGGCCCGCACCGCCGTGGATATCTCCCCGTTCACGGCCGCGACTGCACGACGCACGCCCCTGCCGCGGTACCGCGCGGGATCCCCGTCCCGGACCTCCCGTGCTTCACGGGAACCCGTCGACGCCCCGGAGGGCACCAGGGCCGAACCCGAGTCGCCCGTATCCAGAAGCACGTCGACCCGGACGGTGGGATTGCCCCGGGAGTCGAGCACCTCGTGGGCCCGGATCTCTTCGATGACGCTCATGCCGGGGCGTCCCGCCCCCCGGGGCGCGCGGCATCCTCGAGGAACGCATGGCGCTTTACCACGGCATCGAGTTCGACCAGTTCCCGGAGCAGATCCGCCATCAGCGGCATGGGCCACGCATTGGGCCCGTCCGACAGCGCCCGGTCCGGCTCCGGGTGGGTCTCCATGAAGAGTCCCGCCACCCCCGCACCCACGGCCGCCCGGGCGAGCACCGGCACCATCTCGCGCTGGCCCCCGGACTTGTCGCCCAGTCCGCCCGGCATCTGCACCGAATGCGTGGCATCGAATACCACGGGGCAGTCCGTGTCGCGCATGATCGCCAAGGCGCGCATGTCGGACACCAGGTTGTTGTAGCCGAAGCTCGCGCCCCGCTCGCAGACCATGATCCGGTCGTTGCCCGTCGCCCGCGCCTTGCCGACGACATGACGCATGTCGGCCGGCGCGAGAAACTGTCCCTTCTTGATGTTCACCGGCAAACCTTGGGCGCAGACATTCTGGATGAAGTTGGTTTGCCTGCACAGGAACGCCGGGGTCTGTAACACCGAGACCACGTCGGCCACCTCGTCGAGCGGCGTGTCTTCGTGTACATCGGTGAGCACCGGCACGCCAACTTCCCGACGTACCCGGTCGAGGATCCGCAGCCCCTCGTCGATACCGGGTCCCCGGTAGCTTTGGTGGGAGGACCGGTTGGCCTTGTCGAACGAACTTTTGTAGATGAACGGGACCCCCACGTTCTCGGCGATGTCCTTGAGCTCCGCCGAGGTCTCCATGGCGAGTTCCTCGGACTCGATCACACAGGGACCGGCGATCAGGAATACCGGGTGATCAAGCCCCACCTCGAAACCGCAAAGCTGCAAATCCGGACTCCTTCTTCCCTGTCCGACCCGTTTCGACTTCGGTTTCTGCCGGCGCCCCGGTCTATGCGAGTTCAGCTAGCGCGGCTCGTGGGTACACGAGCCGTCCAAGAGCAGCCCCGACCCCTGTTCCAAGTGCAACCTGTGAGCAGACATCAAGGCGCTCAAGGAGTCTAGCCTGCCGCGATATCGGTGGGCTGCGGCCGATCCGCATGCCGGTTGGCCGCCGCGATGAACCCCTTAAACAGCGGATGCCCGTCCCTGGGCGACGAGTTGAACTCGGGATGGAACTGGCACGCCACGAACCAGTCGTGGGCCGGCAGTTCGACCATCTCGACCAAGCCGTCGCGATCGCTGCGCCCCGCCACCGCCATGCCGTGCTCCTCGAGGGACGGGACGTAGGTGTTGTTGACCTCGTAACGGTGCCTGTGGCGCTCCAGGATGGCCTCTTCCCGGTACAGGGCTCGTGCGAGGCTCGCTCCGTCGAGAACGCACCGCTGCTCGCCGAGTCGCATGGTGCCGCCAAGTCCCTCGTCGCCGTTGCGCTGCTGGGTCCCGCCGGTGAGGTCATGCCACTCGGAGACCAAGCCGATGACGGGGTGCTCGGTTTCCGGGTTTATCTCGGTCGAATGCGCGCTCTCAAGGCCGACGACGTGACGCGCGAAGTCGATGACAGCCGCGTGCAGGCCGTAGCAGATACCTAAGTATGGGACGTTGTGTTCCCGGGCGTATTGTGCGGCCAGGATCTTGCCTTCGAAACCCCGGGGACCGAACCCGCCGGGAACCAGGATTGCGTGCACGCTTGCAAGAACGTCGCAGCCGTTCTGCTCGAGATGCTCGGCGTCGACGTAGCGAACCTCCACCCCTGTGTGGTTCTGGATACCGGCATGGATGATGGCTTCAGTCAACGACTTGTAGGCGTCCGGCAGGTCCAGGTACTTGCCAACGATGGCGATCTCGGTGTTTCTTTCCGGCGAGCTCAAGGCGTCGACGACGCGCCGCCATTCCAGGAGGTCTGCGCCGACGCAATCCAGTCGGAATTTCTCCACGACCAGATCGTCCAGGCACTGTTCGTTGAGCAGCACCGGCACCTGGTAGATGGACATCGCCACATCCTGTAGCGAAATGACCGCCGGTTCCTCCACGTTCGTGAACAGCGCGATCTTGGCGCGCACGGCTTTCGGCAGGGGCTCTTCGGACCGGCAGATCAGCACGTCGGGTTGCAAGCCGATGGAACGGAGTTCCTTGACGGAGTGCTGGGTCGGCTTCGTCTTGATCTCGCCCGCCGTGGCAAGGCGTGGTACCAGCGTCAAGTGGATGAACATGGTGTTGCGGCCACCGATCTCCAGGCGAAGTTGCCGCGCCGCTTCGAGGAACGGCTGGGACTCGATATCGCCCACCGTGCCGCCAATCTCGACGATGACGATGTCGAATCCCTCGCCCACGGCCCGGATCCGGCGCTTGATTTCGTCGGTGATGTGCGGGATGACCTGGACCGTGCGGCCCTCGTAGTCGCCACGGCGTTCCTTGCGGATGAC
>JAPOYW010000265.1 GCA_026706425.1 Gammaproteobacteria bacterium | reverse complement strand
CTTGCCCGCTTTTGAGCCCGATACGCTGGCGCGCCGTGACAAACGGACAGCGCGCCGAGACCCCGAAGACGTCATTCCGGCGATCCTCGGCTGACGTCGGCCCCCGCTGGCGGTCGACCTCCTGGGCCGCAGGCAGAGCCGACTGCCTCCCGCTTCGGGGTGCTAAAGCGCTTCCGCCCTAGCGGACACCACATCCCACCGGATGTTCGCGAAGAACGCATCGATGTAAGCGGGCCGTCGCCGCACCGTCGTCCATCCTCGGGCTGCGTTCACCCCCGCTCCTCCGCGACCCTGCGCCTGACCTCTTTCACTGCGTCCATGACCTCTGCCGGAAGTGGCCCGAGTTCCTCGCCCAACTCAACGTGCGCCGCGTGCCAGAGCGGCTCGAAGGACTCGGTCAGGTCGCCGACTGCCAGCATTTGGCGAACCTCGGCGGCGTGTCCCCCAGCGATCAGCGAGATCATCCCCTCAGTCCAACGGTGCAAATCGCGTCGTCCGGCATCGAGCTTGCCGGCTTGGGGCACACGCGCCAGCAGTTCCCTCGTCTCGGTATAGGTGTGACGCATCCCCACCGGGCCGAACAGTTGGTGGAGGAATTCGACCAGTCGCTCCAACCGATCGCGCCCGGCGCGTGAGAAGCGAACCAAGTAGTAGATGTTGTAGAAACGGTCGCTCACCTCGTAGCGGCCGCGCGTTTCCTCGGGCCGTTGGACCTCCCGTACGTGACCCTTGTCGATGAGTTGCCGGAGTTGGGAACTCGCGTGGGAAGAACCCAGCTTGGCGCGGGCGGCGACCTCGCGCGCCAGCAGGGGTGACCAAGCCTGGGCGAGACAGTGGAAAACCTTTCTGGCCTGCGGAGGAAGCGCTTCGATGCGGGCTTTGAAGTACGGTGTCTGCTCGTCGATCAGCCGTTCCAGATCGTCCATGGCGGACCCGAGCGGAGACTCCAGCAGCATGCGGCAGGCGAGCACGAGCAGACGCGGATTGCCCCCGGTCAATTGGCGAATCGTCTCCAGGCGGGCTTCGTCGATGTCCAACGGGACCGAATGTGCGGCGTCGGTCTCCCGACCCGCCAACGTGCTCAGCAACTCGCGGCACTCCTCCTTATTCAGCCCACGAAGCGTGACGAGCCGAAAGAACTCGTAGAACGGTTCGCCATCGCTCTGTATCGCGTTGAAGACGGCATTTGCCGAGCCGACGAGAAAGATCTCGGGGTGTTCCATCAACGCCGCCCGCAGCGCATACACTTCCCGGTCGTCCCGCAGCTGGCCGAATAGCAGGTCGAGATTCTCGACGAACAGGATCAGCCGCTTGCCCTCCTCCTCGCAGAAGTCGAGCAGCGCCGCGAGAGCGTAGGCGGCCGAACGGTCGGCGTCGGGTTCGCCTTGCCTCAATGCGTCCGCCGTGGCGCCCCAGCGCTGCTGGCCGGTCGCCTCGGTCAGGTGGTGAAGCGCCGCGAGCCAGAAGTCGGCCAGGTCGCCGACCTCGTAGCTCTCCTCGGGAAAAGGCACGGGCAGCCATCTCGACGAGTACACCGGATCCTCGCGAACCGCCTGCAGGAAGGACAGCCCAAGCGTCGTCTTGCCCATGCCGCGGGCGCCGACAACGATCACGTGCTGGCACGGATGCCCCGGCTTCTGCCCGGCGAGAATCTGCAGCATGCGCGCGTGGGTCTCGTGCCGGGCGATGAAGGACGCCTTGAGTTCTTCCGGCGTCAACTGGGCCGGATTGTGGATACGCTGGCGAATCACGATGCCTCACCGCGGTGCTTACGCCACCAGACGCGCACCAGGTTCGACCGAAATGCCAAACGGCCCCCGCGGCCTTCCAGGTAGCCATCCGCTTCGAGAGCCTGCACCACTTCGCCCGTCCGCGCCGTGGGCTCACCGCCTGCGGTGGCGACTTCCGACAGCAGGAGGCCGTTCTCGAACCGGCTCGCCCGGGCCAGCAGCCGGTACGCGAACTCCCGCTCGGGCGAGTTGAAGACGAACTCCAGGCGCGACGCGTAGTGGTCGAGGTGCGGGGTACTCTCCGGCCCCGTGAGGCGGCCCTCGGAGCACCGGTCGATGACGGACGAAGAAAGTGCTCCCGGCGCACGGTCGCAGTCGTCCCGCAGAGCCGCGAAGAACAGTTGCATGTGGTACGGAACCGAGTCACCGGGCAGGTCCAGCATCCTGCCGATCCACTGATCGGTCAGCGGGAACCCGGCATCATCCGACACGTCTCTCAAGAAGCCAGCGGCAATCGGCCTGCACCACGACGCCAGGCGAAACGGCGTCAGATCATTGATGGTGGCCGACAAGCGCACGCGGCGGAGCACCCCTTCAAGCCCGTGGAGCCACCGATCAACGTCTGCACCTTGCCGCGCAGCGACGGCGTTTGCCGCCAGTGCCGCAGCTTGGCCAGCAACACCGAAGCGTCCTTGCGCCCGTCTTCCGAGTCGAGCATCCGCGAGATCAGTATCGGCAGTTCATCGATGATGACCAGCAGGCGACGCCCGTCCGGCAGTCGCTCCAGCCGCCTTTCGAGGTGGTCGGCAGCGGGCACCCAGTCCGAACGAAGGGCCCTTTCGAGTTCGACACCCAGAACCTTCGCGCGCTTGAGCGAAGCCCAGCCGCTCCTGAGTGCGTGGGGAAGTTGGCCGGACCCGAGCCAGTTCCGGTAGCGTCCGTGCTGGGCGAGCTCGGCCATCACCCTCGCAAAGAGGCCGGCCGCGCCTCTGGCGTCTTCCACGTCGACGTAGACCACATCCCAGTTGGCACGCGGATCCCGATGCAGCTCCCGCATGAGGCTTGTCTTCCCGACCCGGCGGGGTGCGAGCATGAGGAGGTCCTCCATGCGCTCCAGCACCGCCCACAACTGGTCGACCTCCTGGTGCCGCCCGTACAGATCGTCCCCGATCACGGGCGGCCCGGTTACGTTCCGTGTCATGGTTCCAGACCGCCACCCGATGGCCGGACATTATCTCGCAATGAGAGTTTTGGCAATAGATGTTTTGCCAAATGGTTCTGTCCAAGGATATGATCTCCCACGCTGGCGTATCAGCTCCGCAGGGGCCCGATCAAACTGCCTCGATGTCCTTCGATCCAGGCGTTGCCTCGCCAATGCCGCTTGCCACCGGGATGGGGAACCCCGTTGGCACGCATTCAGTCAGATTCGCAGAGACCGTCCCTCGATCCCGCGTTTCAGGTACCGCACCACCTCCCCGCGCCGGCATCACCTGCGGGTTTGAACTTCACTCTGTTACATGGTAATTAGCCATGTTTCATCGTATTACGTAAAATCACTTTGGGCTTATATTTCGCAATCGTGCTATTTTCTTGGTTATGAACCATCCAATAACGCAACGCTTAAAACCTCTCCTCGACACGGTCCCGCCCGGCTTCGTGGTGGACACGCCTTGGCTCACGGCCCGCGGCATCGACGCGAAGTCCATCCACGACTACGTCGCCCGCGGGTGGCTCGAACGCCTCGTCCGCGGGGTGTACCGCCGCCCGGTGCCGCAAGGCACGCCGGACGCCGGCGGTGATTTCTGGGCCATCCTTCTCCTTTCCCTACAACGGCTCATGAACTACCCCGTGCATCTCGGCGGCGAGACCGCCCTCGACCTCGCCGGACATGCGCATTACCTGAACCTCGGAGGACCCCCCCGCGTGCGTTTCTACGGCGACGTGCCGTCCTGGCTGAGACGTCTACCGACGGGCACGGAGATCGTCGTCCGCAGACGCGCCCTCTTCGGCGACGATTCCGTCGGCATCGAGGAGTTCGATACCGGGGCCGGCGCGATGGTCGACGTGTGGCGATGGCCGGTCTGGGCGTCCTCTCCCGAACGCGCCATCCTCGAAGCGCTCGACGAATTGCCGCGGCACGCGAGCTTCGACAACCTCGACAAGGTGTTCGAGGGACTGGTGGCGCTGCGTCCCAGTCAGCTTACGACGCTGCTCGGTGCATGCCGCAGCGTCAAGGTCCGCAGGCTGTTCTTCGTGTTCGCGGACCGGCACGGCCACGGGTGGCGCAACCACCTCGACACCTCGACCATCGATTTCGGGTCCGGGCCGCGGGCCCTTTTCGACGGCGGACGATTCCATCCGGACTACCGCATCTCCGTGCCCGAAACGCTGTTGCCCGCGCAGGCCCGACCGGCGGATGGCGATGCTTGACCGTTAACGTGCCGGCAAGTTCACACCGCTGCTGGACTTCAAATCAATGAGACTGTGTTTCGGCGAAAGTCGATGGTCAACTGTTGTGCACGCATGTAGTCGAGGCCGAGCAAGCCGTCTATGTGGGCACTCGGCGGCAACGTGTGCGCGAGTACCGGAAATTGCTGGCGCTCCTGCCCGAGCGCCTGGATGCGCTCGACCGGAACACGCGGCGCGTACTCGACTCCGCTTCCCGTAGTCACCTGTACGCGGTCCGGAACCAACGACGGATCGTACCCGGCGAACGCAAGCAACCCGACGTTGATCATCGTCTGTGTTGCGCCGGTGTCTACGGCCAGATGCAGCACCACACTGCCCGCTGGGCCATGTAGCTCAGCCGGAACAACGACGACACCCCGAGTGGCATCGAAGGAATGGCTCACAAGACGATCGCAGTGCCTTCGGGAATGGTTCCCGTGTATACAACGGCAACTCGCGCGGGTCGCAGTGCGATCGCGCGGCGATAAACCTCATCGCGGTCTCTGCTGTGATGAAGCACCGTGCCGCTCCGAATGTTGAGTGCCTCGTCCGTCTCCGGGGCACCGATCAGGATCCACTCGGATTCGAACTCGGTCTTCATCCGCGCCAGTGTCATTTCCATTCCTTGATCGTACTCCAATCCCGTGAGTCCGCCTACACGATGTGCTCCCGATCGCCAGGACGCCAGTCGAATAGGGCGTCATCGTGATCGGCGCGGGGCGTCCGACTGAGACCCCACGCACCGTCCGACGAACTCCGCGAAGGGCACGATGTCCCGACCCACACTCGCCGCCTCGAGCGCGGCCATGTACGGTCGCCGGTCCTCCACCCGGATCGTAGTCCAAGGGTATCCGCCCGACGCCAGCATCATGTCCATCAGAAACCGGGCCAGGCGTCCGTTGCCGTCCGGATAGGGATGGATATAGCCAAAGAGCCAATGCCCCAGCACCGCACGCACGGCTGGCTCGCGCTCCTGCTCCAGTAACTCGAAAAGCGTCTCCATAGACTCCGCAACAACCTCGACCCGCGGCGGGACGTGCCGCGAGCCTCGCAGGAACAACGGCCGGTTGCGGTACCCGGCCAACTCCCCTGCCCCGTACAGTCCCGCCGCCACGAACGGCTGGAACATCTCGAAATACCACCGGCCGTGGACCAACCGGAACGCGGCGCTCGCATCGGCACCGCCCAGAACCTCGTCGATCGACGCGCGCACAGCCTGGAACGCCTGCCAGTAGCCGCGCGCGGCCAGTGCGTCCCGTTGCCCCTGATCGTCGGCCACCGCCTCCGGATTCCAAATCCCCGACCGCACGCGCTCGATCAGTTCGGGCGTCACCCGATAACCCTCGATCGACAGCGAGTGGTACGCGTCGTCAAGATACGCCGCCGTCACGCTGTCGAGATACCGGCGCCGGGCAGAATCGCCGGACGGCAGGCCCGGCGTCCCTGGCAAAACGGCCAGGACGGACCCGCGCGAACGCGCCCACAGCTCTCGCAGACGACCGACGATCGGCGCCTCGAACCCCGGCACCGCCGCCGCTGGCGGGCCGTCCCCTCCTTCGTCCGCGAACGGGTTCGACTCGCGGAAACTGTCGTGCTCCGTGTTCCGCATCGCGTGCCTAATCTCGTCGGCGAACGCGGCCCGCCCGATGTGCCGAAACGCCCCCGCCAGCCGGCCCGCGACCGTCGAGCGGCTTCCCGCCAGCAGGCGGCGCACGATTCCGCCCACCTGCCGGACCCCGGCAAGCGCCGTTCGCGCCTCCACGGGACAGTCCCGGAAGAACCTGGCCGGTACCTGCACCAGCGCGGCATCCACGGTGTATACGCGCAGTCCCTGCCACTCGCAGATGTCCGCCGGCTCCGGCACGACCGCCGCCCGGAGGTCGAACAGGGAGGTCTCGAAAGGCAAACGCAGGGTGTTATTGCGTCCGCCTTGCGCGTGCACGATCACCTGCCTCGGCACGCTCGTATCCTCGGCCTGAAGCCTCAGCGAGAGCTCCGGCGACAGGTGCCATCCGTCCCCGAACCGATGCACACAGTACCGTGCGCAGAACTCCCAGAACGACGCGTACCACGCCGTCGTGTCGTGCGCCGGTGCATCCGGATGCGACAACATCAGCCAACCCTTCACGACCGGCCGAAGGTAGCCGTTGCGGACCAGTCGTTCGCGATGCGTCCGGGGGAACTGCCCCGACCGGAAGACGTGCCGTCCCCCACCTTGAAGATCCGACAGGACCGTCAACGCGTTCGCGAGCTTTTCGTTCGGAGACACCACGCCGATATCGCTCCTTGGCCACCCCGCACGGGACCGATTCTACCAAGCGCTGCTGTTACACGTAAATAGTGTGCTCGCGTTGCACGTATATCATGTGCGCCCAGCGCACGTAAATCGTGTGTTCTCCTTAGGCGTCCCCACGGCTGTGCCCAAGCCCATCACGCCCTTTGCGCTGCCGTCCGTTTTCGGCGGCTGCGGCGGTGCGCATTCCGGCCGCTAAGCCCGCGGTCCCCGCGGCATGTCGTGGGTTATGTCCCGCGTATAGGTGCAGGCAGGGTAGTTCGAGCAGCCGAGAAAGAGCCCGTGGCGACTGCTGCGCTCAACCAACGCGCCGTCGCAACTCGGGCAACCGGGTGCTGTCGCCCCGCATTCCCGGCACCGAACGATCCGTCCTTTGCGCACCCTCAGCCCGTCTCGGCACTCCGGGCATGGCTCCTCGGTGCGCCCGCAGTATGGATAGTTCGAGCAGCCGTAGAAGGTGCGACCACTCCTGCCCTTCCGTCGCACCAACCGCCCCGTCCC